>NZ_JBQYLP010000006.1:0-112435 GCF_052683555.1 Burkholderia sp. BC1 | reverse complement strand
GCGCATGACGGCCGGCGTTTCGTCCTATCTCAACACTTGAAGCGACTCGATGCAAGGAGGATTCAATGCCCAACCGTTTACGCGAGCGTGACGCACACGCTTCGACACGAGGGTTCCCGCTTAGGCTCGCTCACTGGATGAAAGGTTTCGCGTTCGTGCTTTCCTTGTCCGCGACCCATGCATTCGCGCAGCAATCGCCGGCACCGGCCGACGGCGTCTACAACCTGCTCGTCGGCACCTATACCGACACCGGCAGCGACGGCATCTATGTGTACCGCTTCGATACGAGCACCGGTAGTGTCGCACCGGTATCGTCGGCGAAGACGGTGAACCCGTCGTATCTGTTGCCGAGCCGCGACGGTCGCGTCGTGTATGCGGTCAACGAACTGCCCGGCGACAACGGGCCCGCGACGCAGCGCGGCGGCATCAGCGCGTTCCGTTTCGATGCGAAGACGGGTGCGCTCACGTTCATCGATCGCGTATCGTCAGAGGGGAACGATCCTTGCTATTTGAGCCTGTCGCCTGACGGCAAGTATCTGGTGACGGCCAACTATTCGGTCGCGGCCGATCCGGGCGGCAGCTTCGCGCTGTTTCCGGTCCGCGACGACGGCGGTGTCGCACCGGCCGTGCTCAGCGTGCACCACGAAGGGAAGGGGCCCGTCAGAGGGCGGCAGGACAACGCGCACGTCCACTCGACGGTGTTCTCGCCCGACGGCCGCTATCTGTTCGTGCAGGATCTCGGTCTCGACAAGATCTACGGCTATCGCTACACGGTCGACGGCAGCCGCGGGCTGATCAGCCCGACCGACACGCGCTATACGCCGGTGAAGGCCGGCGCGGGGCCGCGCCATCTCGTGTTCAGTGCCGACGGCCGGTTCGCCTACGTGACGAGCGAGCTGAACGCGTCGGTCGAGGTGTTCGGCTATCACGACGGGAAGCTCACGCCGATCGAGACCGTGTCGATGATCGCGCCCGGCTTCAAGGGCAAGGTCGGCGGCGGCGCGATCCACCTGTCGCCTGACGGCCGCTTCCTGTACGTGAGTAACCGCGGCGACGCGAACGAGATCGTGATCTATGCGGTGAACCAGGCCGACGGCAGGCTGAAGACCGTCGGCCGGCAATCGAGCCTCGGCCGGACGCCGCGCGAATTCCTGATCGATCCGACCGGCAAATGGCTGATCGTCGGCAACCAGGACAGCGACACGTTCTACGTGTTCGGCCGCGACGTCGGCAGCGGGCAACTCGCTGCGAATCCGCGCAAGGTGGCGGTCGGCAAGCCGGTCGATTTCAAGCTCGTACCGGTGCAGTAACAACGAACAAGGGCGCTCGCGGCGCCCTTGTTGCTTTCGTGCGGCCGGCCGCGTATGAACCACGCGGCGCGGCCTGCGGTTGCGGCCGAAACGATCAGTCGGCCGCGGCCGGCACCAGTACCTCGCGGCTGCCGTTGATGCCCATCGCCGACACGAGCCCGGCCGCTTCCATCTGCTCGACGAGCCGCGCCGCGCGGTTGTAGCCGATGCGCAGCTGACGCTGCACCGACGAGATCGACGCGCGCCGCGTGCGCACGACGAACGCGACCGCTTCGTCGTAGAGCGGATCGGCTTCCGCGTCGGGCGCTTCGCCGAACAGGTCCTGCGTCGCGCCGTCGGCGGCCGGGCCGTCGAGAATCCCTTCCTCGTACTGCGGCTCGCCGAACTGCTTCAGATATTCGACGATCCGGTGCACTTCCTCGTCGGCGACGAACGCGCCGTGCACGCGTTGCGGATAGCCGGTGCCGGGCGGCAGGAACAGCATGTCGCCCTGACCGAGCAGCGATTCGGCGCCCATCTGGTCGAGAATCGTGCGCGAGTCGATCTTCGACGAGACCTGGAACGCGACGCGCGTCGGGATGTTCGCCTTGATCAGCCCGGTGATCACGTCGACGGACGGACGCTGCGTCGCGAGGATCAGGTGAATGCCGGCCGCGCGCGCCTTCTGCGCGAGACGCGCGATCAGCTCCTCGATCTTCTTGCCGGCCACCATCATCAGGTCGGCCAGCTCGTCGATCACGACGACGATCAGCGGCAGCGTCGACAACGGCTCGGGATCGTCCGGCGTCAGCGAGAACGGGTTGCCGATCTTCTTTTCCTTCGCCTCGGCGTCGCGGATCTTCTGGTTGAAGCCCGCGAGATTGCGCACGCCGACCGCCGACATCAGCCGATAGCGCTTCTCCATTTCGCCGACGCACCAGTTCAGCGCGTTCGCGGCGAGCTTCATGTCGGTGACGACCGGCGCGAGCAGATGCGGGATGCCTTCGTAGACCGACAGTTCGAGCATCTTCGGATCGATCATGATCAGCCGCACGTCGTCGGGTGTCGCCTTGTACAGCAGCGACAGGATCATCGCGTTGATCGCGACCGACTTGCCCGAACCGGTGGTGCCCGCAACGAGCATGTGCGGCGCCTTCGCGAGATCGGTGACGACCGGATGGCCGGTGATGTCCTTGCCCATCGCGATCGTCAGCTGCGACGTCGAGTGCTGGTACTGGCGCGACTCGAGAATCTCGGACAGGCGGATCATCTGGCGCTTCGCGTTCGGCAGTTCGAGACCCATGCAGGTCTTGCCGGGGATCGTCTCGACGACGCGGATCGACGTCAGGCCGAGGCCGCGCGACAGATCCTTCATCAGGCCGACGATCTGGCTGCCGCGCACGCCGAGCGCGGGCTCGATCTCGAAGCGCGTGATGACCGGGCCCGCCGACGCGCCGACGACCGTGACCGGCACCTTGAATTCCTGCAGCCGCTGTTCGATCACCTGGCCGGTCTGCGCGAGATGTTCGTCGGTGATCGGTTCGATCTCGTCGGATGCCGGTTCGAGCAGGTCGAGCGTCGGCAGTTCGACGTTGAACGACGCCGGGGCGTGGAATTCGAACGCGTTCGGACGCGGCTGGCGGGCGGGCGCGGTCGTAGCCGGTTGCGCGGCGGTGTCGGCGGCCGGGGCGGCCGGTTCTGCGGCGGGCGCGGCGACGGATGCGGGCGACGATGGCGGCGCGGTGGCGACGCTCGGCGGGACCGTGGCGATGCCGGAAAGCGTCGCGGCCGGTGCGGTTGCGGTCGGCTGCTGTGACGTCGAGGACGGTGCGGACGACGGAACCGCGGTGTTCGTGGCGGTCCAGTTCGTCTGGGGCGTCGGATTCGTCGTGGCCGGCGGGTTCGTCGGGTTCGGCGACGGCGCAGTTACGCCGACCGTGGTCGCGAACGTCGTCGGTGCAGACGGTGCCGTGACGGTGGCAAGCGTCGGCGTTGCCGGGGCGGTTGCCGGCGCATTCGCGGCAAACGCGGCGAATGCAGCGGTCGCGGGCGGTGCGGCGGTGGTGGCAGCAGAAGACGGACTCGACACGGCCGGCGTGCTCGGCGATGCCGGTTCGGCGGTGCTCGCGGCAGCGCCGCCGGCAGCAGCGCGCGCGTCGCGAATACCGAAAGCGGGTGCGGGCGTCGGAGCGGACTGGCTCGCCGTAGTTGTTACCGATGCGGCAGCGCCGGACGACATAGGCGACGCAGACGTCGGAGCGGACGGGCTCGCCGTCGTCGTCACCGATGCGGCAGCGCCGGATGGCGTAGCCGACACAGGCGTCGAAACGGACGAGCTCGCCGTAGTCGTCAACGATGCGGTGGCGCCGGACGGCATAACCGACGCAGGCGTCGCAGTGGACGGGCTCCCCGTAGTCATCGCCGATGCAGTCGTGGCGGACGGCATAGCCGAAACGGGCACCGGAGCGGAAGGGCTCGCCGTAGTGGTCACCGGTGCGGCAGCGCCGGACAGCATAGCCGAAGCAGCCGTGGGTGCGACGGACGGCGTGCCCGCGACGGCAGCCGTTGTTGCCGCGGGTGCCGGTGTCGTCGTGACGGCGACCGGCACGTCGAAGCAGCTGCTCGACGGTGCGGTCGCGGCCGGTGAGGCGGTCGGACTCTGCGGAGCGGCTGCGGCCGATGCGGTGCTGCCCGACTGCTCGCTCTGCGATGCGGTAGCGACACGCGGCAACGACTGCGTGATGGACGGTTGAGATGCGGTCGGGCTCGACGTTGCGGGCGTTGTCGATGTCGCAGACGGTGCCGACACCGCGGACGACGCGAACGGCTTCATCGGCGTCGATGCAAGCGGCGCGCTCGCAACCGGTTGAGCGGCGGTTGCCGAGCCGATCTGTGCAGGTACCGGCGCCGACGTCCGCGCAACCGCATCTTCCGCATCGACCGCCGTGCCGGTCACGGCCTCGAGGTCGTTCAATGCCGAATTCGCGACGACGGCAGAAGCGGCCGGTTGCGCGTCATCGCGCGGACCGACGACCGGTGCGGACGCAACGGGCGCGGCGCTGGGCACGATATCGCCAGACGGCGGCAACGAAGCGGATGCAGGCGTTGCCGCCGCGTTCGACACAGGTTTCGCCGCGACGGGTGCCGCTGCCTCCCACGGAGCGCTTGCGCGCCCGACCGTCGAAGCGGCTGCCGTTGCCGGCACGGTCGCGGCGACCGATCGTGGATCGAGCGTCACCCGCGGCGATGCTGTATTGCTCGCGGAAGCGGGAAGGGGAGTGGTCGGTTCGGCATCATGCTGCGCGGCAGCGGTGCTCGACGGCGCGATTGATGCTTGCACCGCGCCAACTTGCGCTCCGGACTGCGTTTCGGCCGTGCTCTCGTCGTCGATCGGCGAAGTCGATGCAGAGACCGTATCGACGCGCGCCGTATCGCTTGCCGGCGCGGCGGCCCGCGCCGATGTCTGCGGCTCGGTCGCGGCGATTGTGCCGATCCCGTCTGCGACGCCGGGCGCCAGAGCCCCCGAGCTGCCGATCGACGTACCGACGGCCGCAGCCCGCTGCGCAACGAAATCTTCCCACGGCGCGAGTTCGATCGGCGCGCCTTCCGACGGGGCGGACGCGCTGGCGATTGCCGAAGCGGCCTGCGCGGCTTCGATCTGCGGCGTTTCATCGTCCGCACGCGGCGCGAACGCATGAGCGTCGCGAGTGTGATTTGCCGACGCGTCGTACCCGGCTTTTACGCGCGCTTCGACGTCGGTATCGTCCGTGGAAGCGAGGGGAGCCGGCGCGACATCGACAAACGCGGGGATCGGCGCGTTGTCGTCGTGTGCGGTTGCCGCCGTGTCGTGCTCGATGGCAGGGTCGACCATCGGCGCGACGTCGTCCGTCATCGTCGATGTCACGGCACCCGATGCGGCCGACGGCGCAGCAACGCCCGCGGCCGCGCTTGCGTCGCCAAGGCCAATCACTCCCGCTGCACTCGCCGTCGCGCGCGCAGCATCGACCGACGCAGCGGCGCCGGCCAGCGCCGCCCACTGCGCGGTGCTGGCTTCGATCGAGCGCAGCGTTTCATGCACGCTCGGAGCCGGCGTGATCGGCGCGGCCGGCTTGTCGGCCCACGCATAGAGCGGCGCGCGCTTCTGCGGCGGTGCCGCCACGCGACGGCGCGACGCATCCACGGACGCGCCGATGCCCGCGGTTCCGCCGGCGGGGCGCGCGAGCGGACGCGCCGGCGCGGGCGCCGCAGCGCGCGGCGCGACGGTTGCACGCGGCGCGGCCGGTTGACGGAGTGCGGCGGCCGGGCGCACGGCCGTCGGACGCGGCCGCATCGGCTCGAAGCCGGCCGGCAGCGGTGCCGGGTCGGGGCGCGGCTGCGCATTCGCGGCGGCGCGCGCGAGGCTCGCGGTGCTGCCGATCGTCGGCGGCGGCATTGCGCCGGTCGCCGGCGGCGCGGGCGGCACGGGCATCCGCGTGCCGGACGCGGGCTTCAGCCAGCCCGACGGCGCGACGGGCTCCACCGGCGGACGCGGCGCGGGCTTGCTGCGCGGTTTCGGCCGCGCCTGCGGGTCGGGCTTCCACAGCGTCGGACGCGCATAGCGGCCGTTCTGCCGCGGCGCCATCGGATTGACGGTATGCGCGGTGGTCGGCTGCACGATGTCGTCGTCGCGATACAGCGCGCTGCGCGGCAGGTCCGCGATGCCGTGCGCATCGTCGTCGGCGGTATCGCGCGCCAGCTTCACGCCGAACGACGTGTCGACCCAGGCGGCGAACCGCCGCCAGCCGATACCGGTGAACCACGGCAGCCCGGCGAACAGCAGCACGACCATCGCGACCGGCGTGCCGATCGGGCCGAGCACGTGCGCGAAGCCGCCCGCGAATGCATGGCCGAGCGCGTTCGTGTCGGGACCGGACAGCGCGCTCGTCAGCGTGCAGCTCGCGACGAATACGGCCGCAAAGCCGAGCCACAGGCGAATCGAGCCGGGGCCGGCGAGGCCGCCGCCGCCGGGCAGCATCGCCTGCACGAGACGCCAGAAGAGGAGGAGGAACCAGACGGCGGAGATGCCGAACCAGCCGAAAACAACCGTGTGCATGCTTTGAAACGAAGTAAGGCGGGGAGCGCGATGCGCGACCCGCCGAGTTTAACCGGCCGACAACCCGGACAAGGACCAACAGGACACCCGGACAGCGCGGCGCGAATCCGCCGCGCGACCGGTCATGCGGACGATGCGCGCGGAGAAAGGCGGCCGGTCGGCCATCTCCGCGCGCATCGTCATTGACCGCGGCGCGTGAACGTCAGCGTGTCGCCGGCTTCGGTCACGATCTGCAACTGCTGCGGCGCGCGCATCAGCACGCCGGTCTTCGCGATGTGCGCGAGCGCATCGAGGTACGCGCGTTCGAGCTGTCCGCCGAGCGTGTTCGGACATGCCATCCGCGTACCGGCCAGCGGCCCGAAGCTCAGCAGCCCGTTCTTCACGTTGTACGGACCCATGTAGCGGTTGCAGCCCGAAAACCCGCTCGCGTGCCGGACGCCCGACTGCGTCGACAGCTGAAGCTTGATCGGCTCGCCGTTGTCGCCGTGCGGAATCGTGCGCGGCGTGCCGTCCGCGTTCTGCCAGCGCGTCAGCTCCCAGCTCGTATCGTCGAGCAACTGGACCGCGGCGGGGTTGTACGGATCGGGTGCGGGGGCGGCGGAATCGGGGTGGATCGGCATCGCGCAGGCGGCGAGAAGCGTGGCAAGGGTCAACGCGCAGAGCGGCGCGCGCAGCGGGCGAAGCAGGCCGGCGCGTGCGCGTGCGGTGGCGGACGGGTGGAACATGGGCCTCGTGCCTCATCGGATTCTGAACAAGGCGTAAGAGTAACGCACCCGCGCCGCGCGAGGCGAGCCGACACGCGGCGCGCGAAAACGTTCGCGGCCCGGCCGCGCGCCGCGTGCGACGGCGGCGAAGCGCGCGAAACGGCCCGGCCCGCGTGTTAACATCGGAGCCGTTTTCGTCCTCCACCAGAAGCGGGAAATCACATGCAGATCGGTCAGCGGCTCGGTACGCCGCTTTCGCCGTCGGCCACGCGCGTCATGCTGCTCGGCGCCGGCGAGCTCGGCAAGGAAGTCGTCATCGCGTTGCAGCGACTCGGCGTCGAAGTCATCGCGGTCGACCGTTACCCGGATGCGCCGGGCCATCAGGTCGCGCACCGCGCCCACGTGATCGACATGACGGACGGCGCCGCGCTGCGCGCGCTCGTCGAGGCCGAGCGTCCGCACCTGATCGTGCCGGAGATCGAGGCGATCGCGACCGACGCGCTCGCGCAGATCGAGGCGGCCGGGCTTGCCGAAGTGATCCCGACCGCGCGCGCGACGCAATTGACGATGAATCGCGAAGGCATTCGCCGGCTCGCGGCCGAAACGCTCGGGCTGCCGACGTCGCCGTATGCGTTCGCCGAGTCGTTCGACGAGTTCGCGGCCGCGGTCGCGCAGATCGGCATGCCGTGCGTCGTGAAGCCCGTGATGTCGTCGTCGGGCAAGGGGCAGTCGGTCGTGCGGACCGAAGCCGACGTGAAGCCCGCGTGGGACTACGCGATGGCGGGCGGCCGCGTGAATCACGGGCGCGTGATCGTCGAGGGCTTCATCGATTTCGAGTACGAGATCACGCAGCTGACCGTGCGCGCGATCGATCCTGCCACGCTCGACACGCGTACGTGGTTCTGCGAGCCGATCGGGCATGTGCAGGTCGCGGGCGATTACGTCGAATCGTGGCAGCCGCAGCCGATGCGCGCGGCGGCGCTCGAGAAATCGCGCGAGATCGCGCACAAGGTCACCGAGGCGCTCGGCGGGCGCGGGCTGTTCGGCGTCGAGCTGTTCGTGCGCGGCGACGAAGTGTGGTTCTCGGAAGTGAGCCCGCGGCCGCACGATACGGGGCTCGTCACGCTCGCATCGCAGCGCCAGTCGGAGTTCGAATTGCACGCGCGCGCGATTCTCGGGCTGCCGGTCGACCCGACGCTCGGCTCGCCGGCCGCATCGGCCGTGATCTACGGCGGGCTCGACGCGCGCGGCATCGCATTCGAAGGCGTGCGCGACGCGCTCGCGGTGCCGGGCGCCGATCTGCGGCTGTTCGGCAAGCCGGAAAGCTTCGCGAAACGGCGCATGGGCGTCGCGCTCGCAACCGGCGCGAACGTCGACGAAGCGCGCGAGCGCGCCAAACGTGCGGCCGCGGCCGTCCGGCCCGTCGCGGGCAGCTGATCAACCGGGAGTGCGCCATGGCGCCGATCTGGATGCGTATTGCAAAACTGGTCGCCGCAGCGGCGCTTGCGGCGGGCCTTGCGGGCTGCGGGCTGGCCGCCGCGCCGTGCCGCATCGCGTCGGCCGGGCTCAAGATCGTGCCGGTCGTCGGCCACGTCGCCGCGGCGCCGACCGACGCATGCGCCGACGTGATCGATCCGTGACGTGAACGGACAGCGCACTGCCCATAACCGACAACGACAAGCCGCGCGCCGGCCGGGCGCGCATTTTCACTCGTCTTCCGAGAGGACCTGCATGATTCGTCAAACCGTCGCCGCGCTCGCGCTGGCCGGCCTCACCGTTTCCGTCGCGCATGCGGCGCAGCTGACCATCGAGGAAATCGACGCCGATGCGCGCCAGACGGTCGCGTATCAGTGCGCGAACCAGCCGCAGCCGGTGCGCGTGTCGTACTGGCTCGCGGGCAACGGCCAGAGCTTCGCGCTCGTGCCCGTGAACGGGCAGCGGCTGCTGTTCGTCGATACCGTGTCGGCGTCGGGCGTGCGCTATCAGGCCGGTCGTTATACGTGGTGGACGAAGGGCAAGGAAGGGACGCTGCGCGACGAAATCGCCGACGAGAAAGCGCCGCCGCTGCTTGCGGACTGCGTGCAGATCGACAAGAAGAAAAAGCGCAAGGGTTGAGCGGCGGCCGAGCGGCGCGAAAGCGCGCCGGGCCCGGTCGGATCGCGACTTAATCAGGGCTCGAACGCTGCGCCGGACGCGGGTCGCCCTCCGCCTGCGAAGCCGCCGCAGGCATGCGGCGAACCGCCGTGGCGGCCGTTCGCGGCGTTGTCACGGACAGACGGCCGCACGGTGCTACAATACGGCCCTTTCCGCCGGCATTCGCGCCGAACGGAGTCCGCACGGCCTGGCGTCCGACGTTCGCATCGAACCGGTCCCAAGCGCCAGAGCGGCGCCGCGCGGCGCGCCGCGGCTCCGTCTACTTCCGAAATGTGATGAGCGCAGGCCCGGCCGGCCTGACGCGCGATGTCCCCGCCGCGCCTTTTGAGCGAAACGCCACCATGTCCGATTCTGTCGCCAAGCCTGTCGACGCCACCTTCGATCAATTCGGCCTTGCCGCCGATATCCTGAAAGCCATTGCGGAGCAGGGCTATACGACGCCGACGCCGATCCAGGCGCAGGCCATTCCGGTCGTGCTCGCCGGCCGCGACGTCATGGGCGCCGCGCAAACGGGCACCGGCAAGACCGCGAGCTTCTCGCTGCCGATCATCCAGCGGCTGCTGCCGCAGGCGAACACGAGCGCATCGCCCGCGCGTCACCCCGTGCGCGCGCTGATCCTTACGCCGACGCGCGAACTCGCCGACCAGGTCGCCGCGAACGTGCACGCGTATGCGAAGCACACGCCGCTGCGCAGCGCGGTCGTGTTCGGCGGCGTCGACATGAATCCGCAGATGGCGGAACTGCGCCGCGGCGTCGAAATCCTGATCGCGACGCCGGGCCGTCTGCTCGACCACGTGCAGCAAAAGACCGCGAACCTCGGCCAGGTACAGATCCTCGTGCTCGACGAAGCGGACCGGATGCTCGACATGGGCTTTCTGCCCGACCTGCAGCGCATCCTGAACCTGCTGCCGAAGGAGCGTCAGACGCTGCTGTTCTCGGCGACGTTCTCGCCCGAAATCAAGAAGCTCGCGTCGACGTACCTCCGCAACCCGCAGACGATCGAAGTCGCGCGCAGCAACTCGACGAACGCGAACGTCACGCAGATCGTCTACGACGTCGCCGAAGGTGACAAGCAGGCGGCGGTCGTGCAACTGCTGCGCGATCGCGGCCTCAAGCAGGTGATCGTATTCTGCAACAGCAAGATCGGCGCGAGCCGGCTCGCGCGTCAGCTCGAACGCGACGGCGTGGTCGCATCGGCGATCCACGGCGACAAGTCGCAGCTCGAGCGGATGCAGGCACTCGACGCGTTCAAGCGTGGCGAGATCGAGGCGCTCGTCGCGACCGACGTGGCCGCGCGCGGCCTCGACATCGCGGAACTGCCGGCCGTGATCAACTTCGATCTGCCGTTCAACGCCGAAGACTACGTGCACCGGATCGGCCGCACGGGCCGTGCGGGCGCGACCGGCGACGCGTTGTCGCTGTGCAGCCCGAACGAGCGCAAGCAGCTCGCCGATATCGAGAAGCTGATCAAGCGTCCGCTCGAGATGCAGACGCTCGTGCTCGACAAGCCGGCGCGCCATCGTCATGACGAGCGCGGCGGTGAACGCGGCGGCGAGCGTGGCCCGCGGCGCGATCGCGACGAGCATCGCGGCGCGTCGGGCCGCCGTTCGCCCGGTGCGGAGCGTGGGCATCATCGCCGCCACGAGCCGCCGGTCGACGATTTCTTCCTGAAGCCGTACGAGCCGTCGGCGCCGACCAAGCAGGCCGAAGACACGAAGCCGGCGCAGCCGGAGAAGAAGACGCCGAAGCGTCAGGTTGCCGCGTTGCTCGGCGGGTTCGGCATGCCGCGCAAGCCGACGAGCTGAAGCGGTGCGCCGGTCGCGGATCGGCGCAGCGTGTGGAACGGAACCCAGGCGGGCGCGTGCGACATGGCATGCGCCCGTTTTTGTTGGACGTTCGGGGCTGGAGCGGCACGCGCGGCGGTGCGATGCCGTGCCGCGTGGTGCGTGCTTGCGCTGGCGCGTCGCAAGCGCGAGAAGCGGTGTGTTGCGAAGCGCGCCGGGCGCTCGCTCGGCGTGGCGGCCGTTATTGCGCGTGCGGCCCGAAGCGGCGCGCCCATGCGTCGGTCGCTGCTGCGTAGAACGCATCGAGCGTCGTACCGGGCAGCGGGCGGTCGGGCGTGCTGAGTCCAAGATGTGCGGCAGCCGCCTGCAGCGCCGGCAGCGGATCGTCGCGTTCGAGCGCCGCAGCGCCCGTTTGCTTGCTGAGCTTTTCGCCGTTCGCGTCGACGACGACCGGAACATGCAGGTACGCGGGTGTCGGCACGCCGAGACAGCGCTGCAGATAGATCTGCCGGGCCGTCGAGTCGAGCAGGTCGGCGCCGCGCACGACATGCGTGATGCCGGCGTCGGCATCGTCGACGACGACTGCCAGCTGATACGCCCATTGCCCGTCCGCGCGCTTCAGCACGAAATCGCCGACTTCGGTCGCGAGATTCTGCGATTGCGCACGTTGCCAGCGATCGTCGAACGCGACGATCGCGGCATCGCCGTCCGGCACGCGCAGGCGCCAGGCGCGCGCCGGCTTGCCGTGCAGGCCCGTGCGGCACGTACCGGGATACGCGAGCGTCGTGTGGCGCTCGTGCGCGGCGCGCAGCGAATCGGCGATTTCCTTGCGCGTGCAGCCGCACGGATAGACGAGGCCGGCGGCGACGAGCCGCTCGAGCGCGGCCGCATACGCGGCTTCGCGCGTGCTCTGCCACACGGGCGGCTCGTCCGGCGTCATCCCGAAATGCGCGAGCGTCGCGAGGATGTCGTCGGCCGCGCCGGGGACCGTGCGCGGCCCGTCGATGTCCTCGATCCGCACGAGCCACGCGCCGCCGTGTGCGCGCGCATCGAGCCAGCTCGCGAGCGCACCGACGAGCGAGCCGAAATGCAGCGGACCGGTGGGCGACGGCGCGAAGCGGCCGCGATAGCCGTTCATCGGCAGTGCGCGTGGCGCGCGCTTACGTCGCCGCGTCGGCCGTGTGCGCGCAGGCCGGGCACGACTTGCCGGGCACGTAGCTCGGCGACTGCTGCGCCTCGGGCGTGACGACGGCGCGGCACGCGAAACAGGTGACGTCGCCGGCCGGCTGCAGTTCCGGCGTCAGCGCGGTGCGATAGTCGAACACGAAGCAGTCGCCGTGATAGTGCGCGCCGCCGACTTCCTCGAAGTACTTCAGGATGCCGCCTTCGAGCTGATACACGTTGTCGATGCCGATTTCCTTCATGTGGATCGCGGCCTTCTCGCAACGGATGCCGCCGGTGCAGAACGACACGACCGTCTTGCCTTCGAGGTCGGCGCGATGCGCGTCGATCACGTCGGGAAACTCGCTGAACTTGCCGATCCGGTAGTCGAGCGCGCCGTCGAACGTGCCGACGTCGACTTCGAACGCGTTGCGCGTGTCGAGCATCACGACCGGCCGGCCGTTGTCGTCGTGACCGCGATCGAGCCACGTCTTCAGCGTGCGCGCGTCGACCGACGGCGCGCGGCCGAGCTCCGGCTTGATCGCGGGCTTCTTCATCGTGATGATTTCGCGCTTCAGGCGCACGAGCATCCGGCGGAACGGCTGCGAGTCGGACAGGCTTTCCTTGAACTGCAGCGTCGCGAACTTCCCTTCGAACAGCGGATCGTGGCGGATGTAGTCGATGAACGCGTCGGTCGCTTCGCGCGTGCCGGCGACGAACAGGTTGATGCCCTCCGGGGCGAGCAGGATCGTGCCGCGCAGGCCGAGTTCGTTGCAGCGCGCGGTGACGAGCGGACGCCATTGCTCGTTCGCGTCGAGCGACACGAAATGATAGGCGGCGAGGTTGACGATGGTCATGGTGTTCGGACGGTAAAACGGCCGCGGCCGTGCGAGCGCACGGCGGCCCGCAAAAAAGGGTGCGAAGCCGGGCGGAGATTCGAAAACCCGTATTATCCCGCAAACCGCGTCGTCGCCGACACCCGGCCGAACGGCCAGGCCGCGACGGCGCGCCGCCGGCATCGGCCGAACGGCCGGCACGGGGGATTTTTTGGGCAGCCTGCGCGGCGACGCGGATACAATAGCGCCCATGTCAGATCCTCGCTTCGTCCATCTCCGCGTTCACTCCGAATTCTCGATTGCCGACGGCATCGTGCGTCTCGACGACATCGTCAAGGCGGCGGCCGCCGACGGTCAGGGCGCGCTCGCGCTGACCGATCTCGGCAACGCATTCGGTCTCGTCCGTTTTTACAAGGAAGCCCGCAGCAAGGGCGTGAAGCCGATTGCCGGCTGCGACGTCTGGATCACGAATCCCGACGATCGCGACAAACCGTCGCGCCTGCTGCTGCTCGTGAAGAACAAGCGCGGCTACCTGAATCTGTGCGAGCTGCTGTCGAAGGCGTGGCTCACGAACCAGTACCGCGGCCGCGCGGAGCTCGACGCGAGCTGGCTCGAGGGCGAGCTGTCCGAAGGGCTGCTCGCGCTGTCGGGCGCGCAGCAGGGCGACATCGGCCTCGCGCTCGCGGCCGGCAACGAGGAAGCCGCGCGCCGCCATGCGCAGCGCTGGGCGAAGGTGTTCCCCGGCGGCTTCTATATCGAGCTGCAGCGCTACGGGCAGCCGGGCGCGGAGGCGTACATCCAGCAGGCCGCGACGCTCGCCGCGTCGCTGAAGCTGCCGGTCGTCGCGACGCATCCGACGCAGTTCATGACCGACGACGATTTCACCGCGCACGAGGCGCGCGTGTGCATTTCGGAAGGCGACATCCTCGCGAACCCGCGCCGCCAGAAGCGTTTCACGACCGAGCAGTATTTCCGCACGCAGGACGAAATGGTCGCGCTGTTCGCCGATCTGCCGTCCGCGATCGCGAACACGGTCGAAATCGCGAAGCGCTGCAACCTGACGCTCGAGCTCGGCAAGCCGAAGCTGCCGCTGTTCCCGACGCCGGACGGCATGTCGCTCGACGACTACCTGATCCAGCTGTCGAAGGAGGGGCTCGAAAAGCGCCTCGTGCAGCTGTATCCGGACGAGGCCGAGCGCGACGCGCAGCGCGACACGTATTACAAGCGGCTCGAATTCGAGTGCGGGACCATCACGAAGATGGGCTTTCCCGGCTACTTCCTGATCGTTGCGGACTTCATCAACTGGGCGAAGAACAACGGCGTGCCGGTCGGCCCCGGCCGCGGTTCGGGCGCCGGTTCGCTGGTGGCCTACGCGCTCGGCATTACCGATCTCGATCCGCTGCGCTACAACCTGCTGTTCGAGCGCTTCCTGAACCCCGAGCGCGTGTCGATGCCCGACTTCGACATCGACTTCTGCCAGCACGGCCGCGATCGCGTGATCCAGTACGTGAAGGACAAGTACGGCGCGGACGCCGTGTCGCAGATCGCCACCTTCGGCACGATGGCCGCGAAGGCGGCCGTGCGCGACATCGGCCGCGTGCTCGACCTCGGCTACATGTTCACCGACGGCGTCGCGAAGCTGATTCCGTTCAAGCCCGGCAAGCACGTGACGATTGCCGACGCGATGAAGGAAGAGCCGCAGCTGCAGGAGCGCTACGACAACGAGGACGAGGTGCACCAGCTGCTCGACCTCGCGCAGCGCGTCGAGGGCCTGACGCGCAACGTCGGGATGCACGCGGGCGGCGTGCTGATCGCGCCCGGCAAGCTGACCGATTTCTGTCCGCTCTACACGCAGGGCGACGACGGCGGCGTCGTGAGCCAGTACGACAAGGACGACGTCGAAGCCGTCGGCCTCGTGAAGTTCGACTTTCTGGGCCTCACCACGCTGACGATTCTCGACTGGGCCGAGCGCTACATCCGCCGTCTCGACCCGTCGAAGGCCGACTGGTCGCTGTCGCAGGTGCCGCTCGACGATCCCGCTTCGTTCCAGATCCTCAAGAAGGCGAACACGGTCGCCGTGTTCCAGCTGGAAAGCCGCGGCATGCAGGGGATGCTGAAGGATGCGCAGCCCGACCGCTTCGAGGACATCATCGCGCTCGTGTCGTTGTACCGTCCGGGCCCGATGGATCTGATTCCGAGCTTCTGCGCGCGCAAGCACGGGCGCGAGAAGGTCGACTATCCGGATCCGCGCGTCGAACCCGTCCTGAAAGAGACCTACGGGATCATGGTCTATCAGGAGCAGGTGATGCAGATGGCGCAGATCATCGGCGGCTACTCGCTCGGCGGCGCGGACTTGCTGCGTCGTGCGATGGGCAAGAAGAAGCCCGAGGAGATGGTCAAGCACCGCGAGATCTTCGCCGAAGGTGCGGCGAAGAACGGGCTGTCGCGCGAGAAGTCCGACGAGATCTTCGACCTGATGGAGAAGTTCGCGGGCTACGGCTTCAACAAGTCGCACGCCGCCGCGTACGCGCTGCTCGCGTATTACACCGCGTGGCTGAAGGCGCACCATCCGGCCGAATTCATGGCGGCCAACATGACGCTCGCGATGGACGACACCGACAAGGTGAAGATCCTGTTCGACGACTGCATCATGAACAACCTGGTCGTGCTGCCGCCCGACATCAACCAGTCGCATTACCGGTTCGAGCCCGTCGCGGAGCCTGACGGCAAGCGTTCGCGCACGATCCGCTACGGTCTCGGCGCGGTGAAGGGCAGCGGCCAGAACGCGATCGAGGAGATTCTGCGTGCGCGCGAAGAAAAGCCGTTTACCGACCTGTTCGATTTCTGCGAGCGCATCGATCGCCGGATCGTGAACCGTCGCACGGTCGAGGCGCTGATCCGCGCGGGTGCGTTCGATTCGCTGAACGCGAATCGCGCGCAGCTGCTCGCGTCGGTGCCGCTTGCGATGGAAGCCGCCGAACAGGCCGAGGCGAACGCGCTGCAGGCCGGGCTGTTCGACATGGGCGCCGAATCGCCGCACGCGCACGCGCTCGTCGACGAGCCCGCATGGGACGACAAGCGCCGGCTGCAGGAAGAAAAGGGCGCGCTTGGCTTCTATCTGTCCGGCCACCTGTTCGATGCGTATCGCGACGAGGTGCGCCGCTTCGTGCGGCAGAAGATCGGCGAGCTGAAGGAAGGGCGCGACAAGCTCGTCGCTGGCATCATCGCGTCGCTGCGCACGCAGATGACGCAGCGCGGCAAGATGCTGATCGCACTGCTCGACGACGGCACGGGCCAGTGCGAAATCACGATCTTCAACGAGCAGTTCGAAGCGAACAAGGCGCTGTTCAAGGAAGACGAGCTGCTGATCGTGCAGGGGCAGGCGCGCAACGACGCGTTCACCGGCGGAATCCGCTTTACGGCCGATACGGTGATGGATCTCGAACGCGCGCGCAGCCGCTATGCGCAGGCCGTGCGGCTGACGATGAACGGCAATGCCGACGCGGCCGCGCTGCGCCGCGTGCTGGAGCCGCATGTGTCGAAGCACGACCCGGCGGCCGCGAACGCGATCGACGCGCCTGCGCCGTCGCGCGGCGGCCGCGATCGAGAAGGCGGGCGTCGCCAGCCGGCGCCGCTGCCGAACGGGCTTGCGGTGCAGATCCACTACAGCAACGCGCGCGCGCAGGGTGAGATGCGGCTCGGCGATGCGTGGCGCGTGAAGCCGAGTGATGCGCTGCTCGCGGAACTGCGCGCGACGTTCGGCGGCGGCGCGGTCGAGATCGCGTACTGACCGCGATTCCTGACGATCGTCGCGACGTGCGGCCCGCGTATCGCAGCGTGCGGTACGACGGGCCGTGTTTGTATGGGCTGCCGCTTGCGTCGCACGACCGGTAAACACGCCGGCTGCAGCAAAATCCTGTACATTGCCAGCCTTGTTTAGCCAGCCAGACGGACCGATTGACGTGGCCCTGTTTTCCTCTGCCCGACCGCCCAGAAACATTCTCGTCGCCGCGCCGCGCCGGATCGGCGACGTGCTGCTGACGACGCCGCTCGTGCGTTCGCTGAAGGCCCGCTGGCCGGACGCGCAGATCGACATGCTGGTGTTTCGCGGGACCGAAGGCGTGCTCGAGCACAATCCCGACGTCCGGCGCGTGATCGTCGTCGCGCAGCGGGCCGGATTTCGCGAGCGGCTGCGCGACGCGATGTCGATGTGGCGCCGCTACGATCTCGCCTGTGCGGCGCTGAGCTCCGATCGGCCGCGCTTTTACAGCTGGTTCGCGGGCCGCAAGCGCGTCGGGCTCGTCGATCCCGAGCGCCTCACGTGGCTCACGCGGCTGATGCTGAACGGCATCGCGATCAATCATCACCAGTCCGCGCATACGGTCGTCAGCACGCTCGCGCTCGCGCCCGTCATCGGCATCGATCCGGTGTCCGAGGTCGTGGCGCCGGGTATCGGCGACGATCCCGAGCGTCGCGCGCGTTTCGACGCATGGCTCGCCGAATCGCCGGCCGTGCGCGCAGGCAAGCCGCTCGTCGTACTGCATCCGTATCCGATGTTCCGCTACAAACAATGGCGGCTCGACGGCTGGGTCGAGATGATCGGCTGGCTGCGCGATCGCGGTTTCGCGGTCGCGTTGTCGGGCGGTCCCGCCGATCGCGAGCGCGAGTACGCCGAGCAGGTCGCCGCCGAAGCGGGCGGCGATGTGCTGAATCTCGTCGGGCGGTTGACGTTCGGGGAAAGCGCCGAACTCGTGCGGCGCGCACGGCTCTTCATCGGGCCCGACACGGGCGCCACGCACGTCGCGGCCGCGACCGGCACCGATACGATCGCGCTGTTCGGGCCGTCCGACCCGGTGCGCTGGGGGCCCTGGCCGCAGCACTGGCCGGCCACCGAGAACCCGTGGCCGCTGCGCGGCTCGGGGCGGCACGGTAACGTGTGGCTGCTGCAGGGCGACGGCGATTGCGTGCCGTGTCGGCACGAGGGCTGCGACCGCCACGTCGACAGCCGTAGCGACTGTCTGGAGAATCTCGACGCGCAGCGCGTGAAGAGGGCGGCCGCGGAGATGCTCGGCCTCGAGCGCCCGGACCCGACCGAAGCGGTCGTCGATACGTCACGGTTGCATCGCGCGGGCCGCGCCTGATCCGCGCCGCCGCACGCTCCTTTCACGATTCACGAACGCGCGACGGCCGCTCGAATCACACGGCGGCGCGGGCCATCTCGCGCGAAGGAACGCGCGTGTACCCGAATTACGCGCTGTGCCGAATCGCCGACGTCTCGCGCGGCGGCGCTTCCTTGCGCTCGCGACAGCCGAGCAGAATGCCGGCGAGCAGCATCGTCAGATGCCCTTCGGCGAAATCGAGCAACAGCGAATTGGCGAGACTGCCGATCGTGAAGATCACCAGCCAGCCGAGCAGCAAATGACGCGAGCGCGGGTCGAGCGTGGCGCTGCCGCGGGCGATCTGTACGATCAGGTTCACCAGCAGCAGCACGCCGACCGTGCCGAGCTGCACGGCCATCAGCATGTATTCGTTGTGCGGGTTCGATGTCAGCTGGCCTTCGGCGGCCGTCTTGCCGGCCGCGAGCTTCTGGAATTCGAACTCGAGGCCGCCGGCGCCATAGCCGATGGCCGGGCGCGCCAGATACAGCTGTAGTCCCTTCTTGTACCACTCGAGGCGCAGGCCGGCCGACGTCACCGCGTCGCTTTGCCGATACTGCTGAACTTCGGACACGATCTGCGCGAGGCGGCCGCCGTGGATCGTGGAGGCCGCAACCACGAGCGCCGCAGCCGCGAGCAACAGCGCACCGGCGGCCAACCCCGCCCGCAACGCCGACTGCCGGCGCAGCAGCAGGACGAAACGCACGGCGACGACGAGCATCAGCAGCAGCGCGACGATCTGACCGGTGCGCCCCTGCAGCATCACGAACACGTTGACGAGCGCCCACGCGGCGACGGCCGCATAAGCCGTGCGCGACAGCGCGGTGCGCGCGGCCAGCGCAAGATCGGCTGCCTGGTAGAACAGTAGCGCGCCGAACATGCCGGCCGCGATATGGTTCTTGAATACCCACGCGCGCGACACCGGCAACGAAAACGCATGGGCCGGGCCGATCGCCGTCAAGCCGAGATAATTCGTCGTCGACAGCAACAGGATCACGCACAGCGTGCCGAACCAGCAGCGCCGCACGATCAGGGCCCAGCACGAATGACGAAACGCGAGCATCGTGAACGGCAGCAGCAGCAGCTTGTCGTATTTCGCGACCCAGTTCCACGCCTTGTCGTGCGGCGCGACCGTGTACGTGACGCTCAACGCGAGCGCGGCCAGGATCAGCAGTGCGGCGAGCGACGCGGGTTCGGTGACGAGCGTGCGCAGGTTGCGCCAGAATTCGGGCGAGACGATCAGCGCGACGGCGAACAGCGCGCAGAACACGTTGGTCAGCGCGGTCGACACGGGCACCATGCACAGTGCGATGACGGCGAAGGCGCGGGCCGCGGTCAGGCGTCGCGAGGCGGGGGTGGAGAACGAAAGCATCGGAACCTGTCGATTGGGGCGAAGGCAGCGTCGAGCGCGGTGACCCGAAGCGCGCAGTATACGCGAACCGGTTCCCCCGTCCCGTCCAGTCGCCTGGCGCGGATCAGCTGAACGCCCGTTTGATCCGCGAGCGCAGCAGCGCGCGCTTGAGACGCCCTTCGACGGCCGGCGTGTCGAGCGCGAGGCGCGTGCCGGCCGGTTCGCCGCGATGCAGGTAGTAGCGGTCGAACGTTGCCTGCGTCATGCCCCATTTGTTCAGGAACTGGCGGCGTCCGTCGTTCTTGACGATCTTGCCGGTGCTCTTCTGCTGGAAGTGATAGACGAGACTGTCGCCGACGCCGAGGAAGATCCGGCAGCCGGCGTCCCAGAATTTCATCGAGAAGTCGTTGTCGCTGCTCATCCCGGGCGACAGTTCGCTGCTGTAGCCGCCGATCCGGTTCCACCAGTCGCGGTGCACGAGCGTCGGCGGCCACGTGGAGCCGAGCCAGTCCGCGCGCGCGAGCCGCGGTGCGGCGGCGACGAGCGCAGCCGCGTCGAAGTGTTCGGCATCGCGGCCGAAGTCCGCGACGACGACGCACGGATTGCGCGTATCGACCGGCTCGACCATCGTGCCCGACAGCATGAACAGATCGGTCGGCATCTGCGCGATGCGCCGTGCCAGCGCGGCATCCCAGCCGGGACAGCAGAACATGTCGTCGTTCATGTAGACGACGTAGTCGCGCGTCGCGCGCGCCGCCGCGAGATTCACCGCGTGGCAGATGCCGATGTTGCCGGGCGACGCCGTATGCTCGAGACGCTCGCTGCGCACCCAGTCGAGCGAGCCGTCCGAGCCGTCGTTCACGTGCACGATGATCTGATGCTCGTAGGCGGAATGGCGGCGCAGGCTGTCGACGACGAGCTTGAGGTACGGCAGGTTGTTCCAGGTGGGGATGATGATGGAGAACATGGCGGTCGGATTCGGTGGTCGTCGTGTCGGACGGACGGCGTTGCGCTGGGGCCCGCAGGGCGCGGCCGCGCGGGGCAGCCCGGCATTGTAACGCTGCGGGCGGCGGCGGCCGATCAGCGGGCCGGCGGGTGGCCGAGTTTCAGGAAGCGGTAATAGACGGTTTCCGCGTTGAAGACGGCGATCATGAAGCCCGCGCGGCCGTCGAGAAACCCGCGCCGCAGCACGTAAGTGCGGACGAACGCCCAGGCGCCGCGTGCGAGCGCCTTGCCGAAGCCTCCGCGCTGGCCGGCCGCGCGGCGCTGGCGCGCGCCGGCCGTCGAATAGGCGTCGAGCTTGCGCACGACCGTTTCGAAGTCCTCGTAGGAGTAGTGCATCAGCTTGCCGGACAGCCGCTGTGCCGGCGTGTCGAACACGAGGCGTTCGTGCACGAGATCGTCGGAGAAGCGCGCGGTCCCGCGCCGGAACAGGCGCGGCACCCAGTCCGGATACCAGCCGCTGTGGTGGATCCAGCGTCCGCAGAAGCTCGACAGCCGGTCGAGCGCATAGACGTCGGCGGCCGGCGTGCGGATCGCGTCGCGGATCGACTGCGCAAGTTCGGGGCTGACCACTTCGTCGGTGTCGAGCGACAGGATCCAGTCGGTATCGAGCGCGTCGAGCGCGCGGTTCTTCTGCGGGCCGAAGCCCGGCCAGTCGCGCTCGACGATTACGCGCGCACCGTGCGCCTGCGCGATCGCGACCGTGTCGTCGGTGCTGCCGCCGTCGATGACGACGATGTCGTCGGCGAACGTCAGCGCATCGAGGCACTGCGCGAGCCGCGCGGACGCATTGAGGGCGATGAGAGCGACGCCGAGGGTGGGTTCAGCCATGAAAATCGTCGGAAAGGCGGAGAAAACGTGAGCGGCAGTATACCTGCCGGCCCGCATCGTGCCCGCGGCATCGGCCGCGGGGCGCGACGAGGCGGTGCGGCTATAATGTTGGGCCATTTTCGGCGCCGGCCCGACGGGCAGGATCCCGGGCGGGCGCGCGCCGCGCGCCGCGCCGCGGCTCAAGAAGGATCGCCTTGGAAACCCAGAACACTCTTCGCAAACCGATGAACGGCACGGGCACGTCGCCGGTCACGGTCTTCAAGCGCCTGTGGCCGTATATCCGGCCGCTCGTCGGCATCGTGCTGCTCGCCATCGTCACGATGGGGGTCGTGGCGGGCACCGAAGCCGGCATTCCGGCGCTGCTCAAGCCGCTCCTCGACCACGGTTTCGGCGCGCACGGCAGCGACAGCGCGAAATGGTACGTGCCGATCGCGGTGATCGGCCTCGCGCTCATCCGCGGCGTATCGCAGTACGCGTCGAATTACCTGCTCAACTACGTCTCGAACCGCATCCTGCTGCAGCTGCGGCTCGAGATGTTCCAACGCATGATCCATACCGGCGCGTCGTTCTTCCAGCGCGAAACCGCGAGCACGGTGATCAATGCGATCGTGTTCGAGGTCAATCAGATCCTGTCGGTGCTGACCGGCGTGATGGTCACGCTCGTGCGCGATTCGCTGACGGTCGTGTTCCTGCTCGGCTATCTGTTCTACCTGAACTGGCGGCTGACGCTGATCGTCGCGGTGATCCTGCCGGGCATCGGCTGGCTGGTCAGCAAGATCAACCGGCGCTTGCGCCGCCTGAACCGCGAGCACCAGACGCTCACGAACGAGCTGTCGTACATCGTCGAAGAGACGGTCGGCGGCTACAAGGTGGTCAAGGTGCACAACGGCGAATCGTACGAGATCGACCGTTTCACCGCGATGAGCAAGCGGCTGCGCGGCTACGCGATGCGCATGACGATCTCGGGCGGGCTCGCGCAGCCGCTCACGCAGTTCCTCGCGTCGATCGCGCTCGCCGTCGTGATCACGATCGCGGTCGTGCAGTCGTCGAACGATCAGACGACGGTCGGCGGCTTCGTCGCGTTCGTCACGTCGATGCTGCTCGTCATTTCGCCGCTGAAGCACCTGATCGACGTGAACCAGCCGCTGCAGCGCGGGATGACCGCCGCCGAACTGATCTTCGGGCTGATCGACGAGCCCGCCGAACCGCAGGGCGGCGGCCGGCCGCTTGCGCGGGCACGCGGCGAAATCGAGTTCCGCGACGTGTCGTTCGATTACGGCGCGACCGAGCGGCCGACGCTCGACCGCATCTCGTTCAACGTCGCGCCGGGCGAGATGATCGCGCTTGCCGGGCCGTCCGGCAGCGGCAAGACGACGCTCGTGAACCTGCTGCCGCGTTTCTTCGATCCGACCGGCGGCGCGATTCTGCTCGACGGCGTGCCGATCGCCGAGTTCGACCTCCATGCGCTGCGCGGCCAGATGGCGATGGTGAGCCAGGACGTCGTGTTGTTCAACGACACGATCGCCGCGAACGTCGCATACGGGCAAACGCCCGACCGCGCGCGCGTGCAGGCCGCACTCGAGGCCGCGAACCTCGCCGACGCGGTCGCCGCGATGCCGGACGGGCTCGATACGGTGGTCGGCGGCAACGGGATGCGGCTGTCGGGCGGCCAGCGCCAGCGGCTCGCGATCGCACGCGCGATCTACAAGGATGCGCCGATCCTGATCCTCGACGAAGCGACGTCCGCACTCGATTCGGAATCGGAGCGCCACGTGCAGGCGGCGCTCGAGCGGCTGATGGAAGGGCGCACGACGCTCGTGATCGCGCATCGACTCTCGACGATCGAGCGTGCGGACCGCATTCTCGTGCTCGAAGCGGGCAAGATCGTCGAATCGGGCAGCCACGACGAGCTGCTGCGCCACGGCGGTCTCTATGCGCACCTTCATCGGATCCAGTATCAGCAGCAGGCGGCGTGACGTGCGGAGGCTTGTCCCGCCGATATGCTAGTCTTCCCCGCGCAGTCCCGCTGTTTCCGATTCGACGTGACAACACGGAGGGAACGACAATGAAGAAGACGCACCGGATGGCGCTCGCTGCGCTGATCGCGGCCGGGTTCGCCGCACAGGGAGCCTTCGCGCAGGATCACGGCAACCACGACAATCACGGCGGCCCCGGCATGCAGCGCGGCCATGGTCCGAAGCACGTACCGCCGGGCCAGGCCAAGCGTCGCGGCGACGACCGCGACCACGACGTGCCGCCGCGCTGGGCCGACGAGCCGCGCCGCGACTGGCACAAGGGCGACCGGCTGCCGCCCGAGTTCCGCGAGCGCCAGTACGTGGTCGACGACTGGCGCGGCTATCATCTGAGCCCGCCGCCGCGCGGCTATCAGTGGGTCGGCATCGGCGGCGACTATCTGCTCGTGCAGATCGGTTCGGGCCTCGTGCTGCGCGTCGGTCCGTAACGGCGCGATCCCCATGCGGCTGCCGCGCGTGCGCGCGGCCGCCGTGTCACTTTCCGGCCGCCGCGCGCCGGAACCAGCGCCGTTCGACGCGCGACATCACCCAGCACACGCCGAGCGCGCACAGCGTGCCGAGCGCGACTTCACCGAGCCGCATCAGCGGAATGTCCCAGAGCGGGCCGTTGCCCGGAAACAGCAGCACGATCGTCGCGGTGACGCCGCCGAGCCGTGCCGCGCTGCCCACATTCAGACACCAGCAGCAGACGATCACGACCGCGACCGTCAGCGCATAGGCGAGCATCCGGTCGCCGCCGAGCGCCGCGCCCGCGAAGCCGAGCACGCCGCCGACCATCGCGCCGATGAACTGGTCGCGCGACAGCGACATCGTGTCCGAGTAATTGTGCTGCGTGACCGCGATCGCGGTGATCGCGGCCCACACGGCCTGTTCGGTGTGCAGCGCGCGGCCGATCGCATACGCGAGGCAGGCGCCGCACACGGCCTGGAACGCCATCAGCCCGCCTTGTGCGAGCCGCTCGCCGAACGTCAGGCCCTTGAACAGATCGAAGATCGACTGCTGGATCTGCTGGCGTGCTTCGTTGAGTGTCCGGATCGTATCCATCGTGCGTCGGTCGAGAAACGGAGGACGGCGTGTGCCGCGTTCAGTGCGCCTGTTCCGGCGATGCGGCCGCCGGTTCGTCGGCCGGCGAATCGCCGTTCTCGACGCGCGTCTCCGGCATTCCGAGCCATACCAGCAGCACGGCGAGCGCGCCGGCGCCCGCGAGCCCGAAGAAGCTGACCGCATTGCCGAAATGATCGGCGACGTAGCCGGCCGCCGCGGTGCTGAGCGTCGCGCCGATCCCGGCCGCGAGCCCGAACAGGCCGATGCAGAGGTTGTAGCGCCCCTTGCCGCCCGCGACGTCGGCCGCGATCAGCGGCAGCATCACGCCGAACACGGCCGCGCTGATGCCGTCGAGCATCTGCACCGGCACGAGCAGGTAAGGGCTGCTGACGCCGGCGAACAGCAGCGCACGCACGGGCAGCGCCGAGAAGCCCAGCAGCAGGATCGGCCGGCGGCCCCAGCGCTGCGCCGAACGGCCGACCCACGGGGAGAGCATCGCGACGATCGCCTGCGGCACGATGATGCACGCCGCGATCACGAGCTGCACGTTCTCGCCCATCCCGGCCGTCACTTCGCCGGCCGCGAGGTTCAGCATCGCCGCGTTCGACAGGTGGAACAGCACGACGCACGCCGCGAAGATCAGCATCCGGCGGTCGCGCAGCAGTTCGAGCAGCGTTTCGCGCTCTTCGCTTTCATCGCCCGCGTCGCGTTTCGACGACGATCGCGGGATCACTTCGTGTGTCGGCTGGATCATCGCCAGCGCGAACAGCGCGGGCAAGGCGAGCACCGCGGTCAGCCAGAACACCGCGCGCGCGGAGAAATATTCGCCGGTGAGCCCCATCAGGCCGGCGGCGACCGCGCTGCCGATCGAGGCCCAGCGCGCATTGCGGCCGAGCCGGTCGCCGAGATCGGCGCGACCGACGAGCGAGAAAGAGATCGCGGCCATCGCCGGCACGAGCATGCAGCTCGCGAAGCCGTGGAACACCTCGGCCGCGATCACCGGCACGATCGTCGGGCTCGACGCGAGCAGCACGGCGGACAGGATGATCGCGGCGATCGCCCAGGCGGCCGCGCCTTTCTTGTTCTTGAGCGCGTCGACGGCGGCGCCGCCCGGCACTTGGCTCACCATCGCGCTGATCGTGCCGATCGACAGCACCATCCCGATCTCGCCCTGCGTCCACTTGTGCGACGCGAGGTACGACGCGATGAACGGACCGAACCCGGTTTGAACGTTTGCCACGAAGAAGTTGAGCCAGTCGAGAGCGCGCAGACTGCGGACGCTGACGGAATGCTTGATCGTCATCGGGCAGTACTCGCAGACGAAGCCGGTGCCGGTGCAACGGGCGGGTAGACCGCGACGATCGGCTTGTCGGCCGCGTAGGGCGGCGCGGCCTTGATCTGTGCGTCGCTCAGGTCGAGCTGCGGATGCAGCGCCTTGTCGCGCGTGACGAAGCGCAGCGCGCCCCAGCTCGCGGCGATCGAACGGCGGTCGGTATTGACGAGGCCGCCGAGGTCGAGCACGACGGCCTGCGGCTGGGCGGCGCGGTCGATCAACACGTCGACGACGCGGCCGATCTTCGTGCCGTTCGGGCGCTCGACGTCGCTGTCGAGCATCGGCAGCCGCGTCGTCGGCGAGGCGGCTGCCGAACCCGACAGCGGCACGGGCTTCGGCCGCGCGGCCGGCGGCAGGTCGCCCGACGGCACGTCGAGCACGATCGGTTCCTGTTTGCCGCCCGGCGTGAAGCGGAACACGTTCCACGGGAAGATGACCTTGCGGTCGCCCACGCCCATGAAGCCTTGCAGGTTGACGACCATCTCGCGCGGCTTGCCGCCCGCGTCGACCACCATGTCGACCGCGCGGCCGATCACCTTGCCGTTGCGTCGCGCGACTTCGCTGTCGAGCAGCGCATGGATCTGGGTGCGGTCGAGCGGACGCGTCGCGACGATCGGCGGGGGCGGAGGCGGAGGCGGTGTCGGCGCTTCGGTGCGCTGCACGGGTTTCGGGCGCGCGACCTCGTGGTGCGGTTTCTTCGGCGCTTCCGGTTCCTCCGGGCGCGTCGGCGCGGGTACGGGCGGCATCGTCAGCGGCTCGCCGGCGGTTTCTTCGACCGGCTCGACCAGCGCCTCGCTGATCGGTGCGGGCGGGTTCTGGACCGGCAGCAGCCCGCAGCCGGACAGCAGCGCGGCGGCGGCGAGAATCAGGAAGACCGTCGACGACGGCAACGACATGCGGGATGCGGGAAACGGAAGTCCGCCGCTCATTGACACTCACTCCAAGGGTCGGGGCGGGCCCGGAGGCACGCGGCTGGCGATGGATGGCGGGTGCGGGCGGCGCACCACGCGAGGTGAGAGTTTAACGTGTCTTCCTTTCAGGACCGATTTCGGTTGCGACACGGCGGCGGTTCGCCGCAGCGGTGCCGCGATCGCTGCGCGACCCGCGGCCGCGCGAAGGGTCGCGAAACGGGTGGCGGGCCGCGTCGCGCAGCGGTTCCACGCGCGACGGGCGCGAGAGAGGAGGCGAAGACGGCGTCGCCGTCAGCCACGCGTGCGCACGACGATGCCGGCGCACGCGCGAATGCGCGCGTTTACGCGAGCGGATACCACGCGTCGGTGAATTCGCTGACCTCGACGTCGGTCAGCTCGGGGCGTGCGGCGAGCCATGCGCGCACCGCTTCGCGGTCCGCCTCGGTGGTCGTGCCGCGCGGCGCGCCGGAAATCACGTACGCGCCGATGCCGTCGTCGGCGGACGCGACGGTCAGCAGGCCGTTCGCTTCGACGAAATCGATGAACGCATCGATCAGCTGGCCGCGTTCGAGGTCGCTCAGCTCGCGGCGGTATTGCGCGGTCGCGTTGAACGCGAGTTCCTGGAATTCGCCGATGTGGAGTTTCTTGCGCTGACGGCGGTTGTGGCGTTGGCTCATGATGCGGGATGAATGAGAGTGGGGAACGGAATGCGCCGCGCGCCGCACGATGCGGCGCCGCGGCGGTTGCGCGCACGGACTGCGCGCGGATGCTACATCAGCACGATATCGTACTGCTCCTGACTCAGGTTCGACTCCACCTGCAGCGACACCGGCTTGCCGATGAAGTCGATCAGCATCGCCAGATGCTGCGACTCCTCGTCGAGGAACAGGTCGATCACCTGCTGCGCGGCGATCACGCGGAATTCGCGCGGATTGAACTGGCGCGATTCGCGCAGGATCTCGCGCAGGATGTCGTAGCAGACGGTACGCGACGTCTTCACCTGGCCCTTGCCCTGGCACGTCGGACACGGCTCGCACAGTACGTGCGCGAGCGATTCGCGCGTGCGCTTGCGCGTCATCTCGACGAGCCCGAGCTGTGAGAAGCCGTTGACGGTCACGCGCGTGCGGTCGCGCGACAGCGCCTTCTTCAGCTCGGACAGCACCGCGTCGCGATGCTCGGCGTTCTCCATGTCGATGAAGTCGATGATGATGATCCCGCCGAGATTGCGCAGCCGCAGCTGCCGCGCGATCGTATGCGCGGCTTCGAGATTGGTCTTGAAGATCGTGTCGTCGAAGTTGCGCGCGCCGACGTAGCCGCCGGTGTTCACGTCGATCGTCGTCATCGCCTCGGTCTGGTCGATCATCAGATAGCCGCCCGATTTCAGATCGACGCGGCGCGACAGCGCACGCTGGATCTCCGTCTCGATGTTGTAGAGGTCGAACAGCGGCCGCTCGCCGGTGTAGTGGTGCAGCTTCGGGCTCACGGCCGGCGTGAACTCGGCCGCGAATTCCGCGAGACGCTGATACGTTTCGCGCGAGTCGACCTGGATGCGCGTCGTGTCGTCGTTCGCGAAATCGCGCAGCACGCGCTGCGCGAGATCGAGATCCTGATAGAGCAGGCTCGTCGCCGGCAGCCGCTGCGCCTGCGCGACGATCGTCGCCCAGGTCTTGCGCAGATAGGCGACGTCGGCCGCCAGTTCCTCGGACGTCGCGTCTTCCGCGATCGTGCGCACGATATAGCCGCCTTTCTCGTCCGGCGGGATCACGGCCGTCAGGCGCGCGCGCACGGCTTCGCGCTCGGCCTCGCTCTCGATCTTCTGCGAGATGCCGATGTGCGGCTCCTGCGGCAGATAGACGAGCGTGCGGCCCGCGATGCTCACTTGCGTCGACAGACGCGCGCCCTTCGTGCCGATCGGATCCTTGATCACCTGGACCATCAGCGTCTGGCCCTCGAACACGGTTTTCTCGATCGGCTGGTGGTGGGCCGCGCCCGACGGCGGCTCGCCGGCGATGCGCGGCTGCCAGATGTCGGCGACGTGCAGGAACGCCGCGCGTTCGAGGCCGATGTCGATGAACGCCGATTGCATGCCGGGCAGCACGCGCACGACCTTGCCGAGATAGATGTTGCCGACGCGTCCGCGCGACAGCGTGCGCTCGACGTGAAGCTCCTGCACCGCACCTTGCTGCACGAGTGCGACGCGCGTTTCCTGCGGCGTGAGGTTGATCAGGATTTCTTCGTTCATGGTGCGGTTCAGAAGGCGACGCGCGCGGCGCGCAGCAGCGCGGCTGTCTCAAAAAGGGGCAGACCCATGATACCCGAATGGGAGCCGTCGATTCGCTCGACGAACTCGGCCGCGCGCCCCTGGATCGCGTATGCGCCGGCCTTGCCGAACGGTTCGCCGGTGTCGACGTAGCGCATCAGCGCATCGCGCGGCGCGGCCGCGAAGCGCACCGACGAGCGCGACAGCGCGGGCGGCAGCAGCGCACCGTCCGCGCCGATCACCGCGACGGCAGTCAGCACCTCGTGCGCGCGGCCCGCGAGACGCGTCAGCATCGCGAGCGCGTCGTCGGCGTCGGCCGGCTTGCCGAGGATCGCGCCGTCGATCGTCACCGTCGTGTCGGCGACGAGCACCGGCGCGGCCGGCTTGCCGCTCGCGACGAGCCGCGCACGTGCGGCCTCGGCTTTCGCGACGGTCACGCGCCGCACGTACGTGTCGGCGGCTTCGCCGGGCAGCTCCGCTTCGAGCGCCTCGGCGTCCTCGTCGGCGCGCGGCAGCAGCAGTTCGAAACGCACGCCGATCTGCTGCAGCAGCTCCTGGCGGCGTGGGCTTTGCGAAGCGAGGTAAAGGGTCGGGAAAAGGGCGGGGGACAGGCTGGACGGCATGGTGTCGTTATCTCGTTGAGCGCGCGGGCCGCGCGTCGCGAGGACGACGCGTCATGCGCGGTGATAAGGGTGATTCTGCGTGATGCTCCACGCCCGGTAAAGCTGTTCGGCGAGCAGCACGCGCACCATCCCGTGCGGCAGCGTCATGCTCGAGATGCGCAGCAACAGGTCGGCGCGCGCTTTCAGTTCCGGATCGAGCCCGTCGGCGCCGCCGATCACGAACGCGACGTCGCGGCCGTCCTGCTGCCAGCCGGGCAGCGCCTGCGCGAGCTGCATCGTGGTCCAGTCGCGGCCGCGCTCGTCGAGCGCGACGATGCGCGCACCCTTCGGCAGCGCGGCGTCGATCTTCTGCCGCTCGGCCGCCATCACGCTTTCCGCGCTGCGGCCGCCGGAACGCAGCTCGGGCTTGATCTCGCGCAGTTCGATGCGCAGCTCGGGCGGCATCCGCTTCGCGTATTCGTCGAAGCCGGACGCGATCCAGCCGGGCATCTTGTGGCCGACCGCGAGGATGAAGAGCTTCATCGGCAACGCTTAGCGACGGCGCGCGGGTGCCTTGCGTGCGGGACGGGCGGGTGCGTCGCCGGCTTCGTCTTCGTCCTCGTCGTCGGCGGCCGTCGCGCCGTTCGGGCCCTTGCCGCCGCCGAGCTTCATCCGCACCGGCTTGTCGCCCCAGATTTCCTCGAGGTTGTAGTACTGGCGCAGCGCCGGTTGCAGGATGTGCACGACCGCGTCGCCGCAGTCGACCAGCACCCATTCGCCGGTGTCTTCGCCCTCGGAGCTGACGACGTCGCCGCCGGCTTCCTTGACCTTCTCGCGCACGTTCGACGCGAGCGCCTTGGTCTGGCGGTTCGAGGTGCCCGATGCGACGACCACGCGGTCGAACAGCTCGGTCAGGTGGCTGGTGTTGAACACCTTGATGTCTTGCGCCTTGACGTCTTCGAGAGCGTCGACGATCACGCGCTGCAGTTTGCGGATATCCATGGAGTCAGGAATGGTAGAGACGATGTTGAAGAATATAGGCCCATACGGCGGCCGGCACATGTTCGGCCGGCGCGTCGGGCATGTGCGCGTGCCGCGCGATGCATGCGCGCAGATGCGCGCGGATATCGGTTGCGGCGATGTCGAACGCGAGCGTCGTGTCGATCAGCAGATGGCCGCTCGGCGTGGCCTTCAGCACGTCGGCGCCGGCTTTACGCGCGGCGATCTCGCGCGCGACGGCCGGCGATGCGGTGCCGAGGTCGAAACCGGGCCGCGTCGCCGCGCACACGTGCGCGTAGTCGAACAGCCTGTGCCAGTCGCGCCACGTGTCGAGGCGCACGAGCTGATCCGCACCGATCAGCAGCGACAGCGACGCGTCGGGACCGATCCGTTCGCGCCAGCGCGCGAGCGTCTCGACCGTATAGGTCGGGCCGTCGTGCTCGATCTCGTCGGTTGCGACCTCGACGCGCACGCCGGGCAGCGCAAGCGAGCCGGCCGCGGCGCGCGTCATCGCGAGCCGGTGCTCGGCGGCCGACACGTCGCGCTTCTGGTACGGCTGCCCGGCGGGCAGCAGCACGAGCTCGGTCAGGCCGAGCACGTCGGCGAAGCGTCGCGCGAGCGCGAGATGGCCGTCGTGAATCGGGTCGAACGTGCCGCCCAGCAGGCCGATGCGACGCGATAGCGGGCGCGGCTGCGGGGCGGGGCGGGCGGTGGTGTTCAGAAACGCGTCCTCTCGTAGGGGGCGGCCGGCGACGGGCTCAGACCCAGTCGCGCGGCACGATGAAGTCGTTGTACAGGCGCGCTTCCGGCGAGCCGGGCTCGGGCTGCCAGTTGTAGCGCCAGTTCGCGACGGGCGGCATCGACATCAGGATCGACTCGGTCCGGCCGCCGCTTTGCAGGCCGAACAGCGTGCCGCGGTCGAACACGAGATTGAATTCGACGTAGCGGCCGCGACGGTACGCCTGGAAATCGCGCTCGCGCTCGCCGTACGGCAGCGCCGCGCGGCGCTCGACGATCGGCAGATACGCGGGCAGGAAGGCGTCGCCGACGCTCTGCATCATTTCAAACGAACGTTCGAAGCCGGGCTCGGAGAAATCGTCGAAGAAGATCCCGCCGACACCGCGCATCTCGTTGCGATGCTTGAGGAAGAAATACTCGTCGCACCACTTCTTGAAGCGCGGATACAGCTCGGCGCCGAACGGATCGAGCGCGTCCTTGCAGGTGCGGTGGAAGTGCCGCGCGTCGTCCTCGAAGCCGTAAACCGGTGTCAGATCCATGCCGCCGCCGAACCAGAAGATCGGCGCTTCGCCGGGCTTCGTCGCGATCAGCATCCGCACGTTCATGTGCACGGTCGGGCAGTACGGGTTGCGCGGATGCAGCACCAGCGACACGCCGAGCGCCTCGAAGCCGCGCCCCGCGAGCTGCGGCCGCGCGGCGCTCGCGGACGGCGGCAGCGCGTCGCCGGCCACGTCGGAGAAGCCGATCCCCGCGCGTTCGAACACGCGGCCGCCTTCGAGGATCCGCGTGCAGCCGCCGCCGCGCAGCCGCTCGGCGGGGCCGCGCTGCCAGATGTCGGTCGCAAGCGGCGTGCCGTCGAGCGCGCCGAGCGCATCGGCGATGCGTGTCTGCAGGCCCTGGAGATACGTGCGCACGCGCGCCACGTCGTAGGTCGAATCGGTCATGTCTGAACTGAACGCCCCCGCGCGCGGCGGGGGCCGTAAAAAAGGCTTCTGCCGCGCATTCTAGCGAACCGCGGCAGCCGGCACGACGCACCGCGCGGCGGTGCGCCGGCCGCCGGCGTCATGCGCTCTTGCGGCTGAGTGCGCGGTGGCCGATGTCGCGGCGGTACTGCATGCCTTCGAAATTGATCTGGTTGATCGTGTCGTACGCATGCTGCTGCGCTTCGCGCACCGAATCGGCGAGGCCGACGACGCACAGCACGCGGCCGCCCGACGTGACGAGCTTGTCGCCGTCGAGCGTCGTGCCCGCATGGAACGTCACGGCCTGTTCGGATTCCGCCGGGATGCCGTTGATGCGGTCGCCCTTGCGCGGCGCGTCGGGGTAGCCGTGCGCGGCGAGCACGACGCCGAGCGCGGTGCGGCGGTCCCAGTCGAGCTCGACCGTATCGAGCGTACCCGCGATCGCCTGCTCGACGACCTTCGAGAAATCGCTCTTCAGGCGCGCCATGATCGGCTGCGTCTCCGGATCGCCCATCCGGCAGTTGAATTCGAGCGTGCGCGGATTGCCTTCCTTGTCGATCATCAGGCCGGCGTACAGGAAGCCCGTGAAGCGGATGCCGTCCTTCTCCATCCCGCGCACGGTCGGCATGATGATCTCGCGCATCACGCGCGCATGCATCTGCGGCGTGACGATCGGCGCCGGCGAATATGCGCCCATGCCGCCGGTGTTCGGGCCGCGATCCTCGTCGAGCAGACGCTTGTGGTCCTGGCTCGAGGCGAGCGCGAGCGCGTGCTTGCCGTCGACCATCACGATGAAGCTCGCTTCCTCGCCGTCGAGGAATTCCTCGATCACGACGCGTGCGCCGGCGTCGCCGAGCTTGTTGCCCGACAGCATCATGTCGACCGCTTCGTGCGCTTCCTCGAGCGTCATCGCGACGACCACGCCCTTGCCGGCCGCGAGGCCGTCGGCCTTCACGACGATCGGCGCGCCTTTCGCGTCGATGTAGGCGTGCGCGGCGGCCGCGTCCGAGAAGGTCTCGTAGTCGGCAGTCGGAATGCCGTGCCGCTTCATGAATGCCTTCGCGAAATCCTTCGAGCTCTCGAGCTGCGCGGCTTCGCGCGTCGGCCCGAAGATCTTCAGGCCGCGCGCGCGGAACAGGTTGACGATGCCGGCCGCGAGCGGCGCTTCGGGCCCGACGAGCGTGAATGCGACGCCTTCGCTTTCCGCGAAGTCGGCGAGCGCGTCGAGCGACGTGATGTCGACGTTCTTCAGACGCTCGTCCTGCGCCGTGCCGCCATTGCCGGGCGCGACATAGACCATCTGGACGCGCGGCGATTGCGCGAGCTTCCACGCGAGCGCATGTTCGCGGCCACCGGAACCGACGACGAGTAGTTTCATGGGATTCCCCGCAGACTAGAAAACAGGGCGGCCGGCACGCTCAGGCGCGCCGGCCGCGAAACCGGGCGGGCCGCCGCTGCGACGTGCGCGCGGCGGCCGGCATCTCATTCCTCGACGATGACGGCGTTCGTGTACACCTCCTGCACGTCGTCGAGGTTCTCGAGCGCGTCCAGGAGCTTCTGCATCTTCACCGCATCGTCGCCGGTGAACTCGACTTCGTTTTGCGGCTTCATCGTCACTTCGGCGAGTTCGGCCTTGAAGCCGGCGGCTTCGAGCGCGTCCTTCACCTTCGAGAATTCCTGCCAGTCGCACAGCACTTCGATCGAGCCGTCCTCGTTCGTGCTGACGTCGTCCGCGCCGGCTTCGAGCGCCGCTTCCATCAGCGCGTCTTCCGACGTGCCCGGTGCGAACAGGAACTGGCCGACGTGATCGAACATGAATGCGACGGAACCGTCGGTGCCCATGTTGCCGCCGAACTTCGAGAATGCATGACGCACTTCGGCGACCGTGCGCGTGCGGTTGTCGGTCAGCGTGTCGACGATGATGGCTGCGCCGCCGATGCCGTAGCCTTCGTAGCGGATTTCCTCGTAGTTCGCGCCGTCCGCGCCGCCGACGCCGCGATCGATCGCGCGCTTCACGTTGTCCTTCGGCATGTTCGCGTCGGCCGCCTTGTCGACCGCGAGACGCAGGCGCGGGTTCGAGCTCACGTCCCCGCCGCCGAGACGGGCCGCGACCTGGATTTCCTTGATCAGGCGCGTCCAGATCTTGCCGCGCTTCGCGTCGGCCGCTGCTTTCTTATGCTTGATGTTGGCCCATTTCGAGTGACCAGCCATACCTTTCTCCGTGCCCGGGCGCGCTCGCGCGGGCGATAGTGCCAATGTGTCGTTGAATCGGCGGCCGTGGTGGCGGGCGTGAAGCCGCGGGCCGCGCGTGTCGAGTGGAGCGTGATTTTATCACGCGGCGACCGCCCGAACGGCGCGCCGCGCCTGGCCGAACGGCCGGGACGGCCGCGCCGCGCGGCATGCGCGCGGGCGGCCGGCCGCCGCTGTGTCAGTTCTTGGTGCCGAACAGGCGGTCGCCCGCGTCGCCGAGGCCCGGCACGATGTAGGCGTGTTCGTTCAGGTGCGAGTCGAGCGACGCGACGAACAGCTTCACGTCGGGGTGCGCGTCCTGGAACACCTGTACGCCCTCGGGCGCGGCCACGAGCGCGACGAACATGATGTTCGCGGCCGGCACGTTGCGGCGCTTCAGCACGTCGACGGCGTGCACGGCCGAATAGCCGGTCGCGACCATCGGGTCGCACAGGATGAAGATGCGGTCGTCGAGATCGGGCAGCCGCACGAGATATTCGACCGGCCGATGATCGTCCGCACGATAGACGCCGATATGGCCGACGCGCGCGGACGGGATCAGGTCGAGCAGGCCGTCCGACATCCCGACGCCCGCACGCAGTACGGGCACGATCGCGAGCTTCTTGCCCGCGATCACCGGCGCATCGATCTCGACGAGCGGGGTTTCGACCCGCTTCGTCGTGATCGGCAGATTGCGGGTGATCTCGTAGCCCATCAGCAGCGTGATCTCGCGCAGCAGTTCGCGGAACGTGCGCGTCGACGTGTCCTTGTCGCGCATGTGCGTGAGCTTGTGCTGGATCAGCGGGTGATCGAGGATGAAGAGATTCGGGAAACGGCTGTCCTGTTTCATGACGGGGGAGCGCCTTGCGGCAAAAGGGGATCGGGAGGGCGGCGGCAGGCGCAAGCCGGTCGCGCGCGCATGGTCGCAATTTTACCAAGGCGCGCCGCGCGATCCGGATATTATCGACGTCTCACGACAACCCGCGCGCCGCGCGCGTCCGTGCGGCCGGTGCGCGGCGCGACGGAATCCGCGCCGGCGCGCGTCGCAACCCTGAGGAAATCGACGATGGATCTCGGCATCGAAGGAAAGACCGCGCTCGTCTGCGCGGCGAGCAAGGGGCTCGGGCGCGGCTGCGCGCAGGCGCTGGCCGCCGAAGGCGTGAATCTCGTGATCGTCGCGCGCACGCGCGCGACGCTCGAGGAAACCGCGGAGGAAATTCGCGCGGCATCGAACGTGTCGGTCACGGCCGTCGCCTGCGACATCACGACGCCCGAGGGCCGCGCTGGCCGCGCTGGCCGCGTGCCCGCAGCCCGACATTCTCGTGACGAATGCGGGCGGCCCGCCGCCCGGCGACTTCCGCGATTTCTCGCACGACGACTGGATCCGCGCGCTCGAAGCGAACATGCTCACGCCGATCGAGCTGATCCGCGCGACCGTCGACGGCATGATCGCGCGGCGCTTCGGCCGCATCGTCAACATCACGAGCTCGGCCGTGAAGGCGCCGATCGACGTGCTGGCGCTGTCGAACGGCGCGCGCTCGGGGCTGACCGGCTTCGTCGCCGGGCTCGCGCGCAAGGTCGCGCCGCACGGCGTGACGATCAACAACCTGCTGCCGGGGCTGTTCGACACCGACCGCATCGCCACGACGCTCGCGGCGGCCGCGAAGGCGCAAGGCGTGACGGTCGACGAACTGCGCGCGCGGCGCGCGAAGGAAATCCCGGCCGGCCGTCTCGGCACGCGCGAAGAGTTCGGCGCCGCCTGCGCGTTCCTCTGCAGCGTGCATGCCGCGTATATCACCGGCCAGAACTGGCTGCTCGACGGCGGCGCGTACCCCGGCACGTTCTGACACCGCGCACGCCAGGCGCGTGCCATACCGTCAACGACAATCACAACCCTGAAGGACGAAGGATCTGGAGATGAGCAAACCCCGCATCGCACTGATTGCGCACGACGCGAAGAAGGACGAGATCGTCGCACTCGCGGGCCAATACCGCGCGGTCCTCGCGCAATGCCGGCTGGTCGCCACCGGCACGACGGGCGGCCGGATCGCGGCCGCGCACGGGCTCGAGGTCGAGCGCAAGCTGTCGGGACCGCTCGGCGGCGACCTGCAGATCGGCGCGGAACTGGCGGACGGGCGCGTCGACGTCGTCGTGTTCCTGCGCGATCCGATGACCGCGCAGCCGCACGATCCCGACATCACCGCGCTCGTGCGCGCGTGCGACGTGCACAACGTGCCGGTCGCGACCAACGTCGCGACCGCGCGGATGCTGCTCGACGATCTGGCGCGGACGATGCAGGACGTCTGTTAGATCGACGCGAAGCGCGCCGCGACGGCGGTCTCGCCGGCACGGCTGCCGCGCAAGCCTGCGCGCCGCAGGCCGACGGCGCACCGGTTCCCGCATCGCGGCGCAACGCATGCGGCGAAAGCCCGGCGTCAGCCGCGCGTCGCGCGAAGCGTTCGGCCGTCTGCGCGATGCCCCTGCGCGCATGTAGGGATTGCGAAGACGCGCTGCGAAATCGCGCACGACGCGCGAGAATCGCGCGGTGCGTGCGCGCGTCCGAACCAACGCGTCGCCGTCCGGCCGACGCCGACGCGCTGGCCGCATTGCATTCCACCCAACGAGGAGCGAAACGATGCCGAAAGCAATCCGATACGACCAGCCCGGCGGCCCGGACGTGATGAAGTGGGTCGACGTCGAGGTCGGCGCGCCGCAGGCGGGCGAAGTCCGCATCAAGCAGCATGCGGTCGGGCTCAACTACATCGACGTGTACTTCCGTACCGGCCTCTATCCGCAGCCGCTGCCTGGCGGCCTCGGCATGGAGGCGGCCGGTGAGGTGACGGCCGTCGGCGAAGGCGTCGGCGCGCTGAAGGTCGGCGACCGCGTCGCGTACGTCGCACAGCCGCCCGGCGCCTATGCGCAGGAACGCGTGCTGTCGGCCGAGCGCGTCGTGAAGCTACCCGACGGGATCGGCTACGACGACGCGGCGTCGGTGATGCTGCAGGGCCTGACGGCCCATTACCTGCTGCGCCGCACATATCCGGTGAAGGCCGGCGATACGATCCTGATCCACGCGGCCGCCGGCGGCGTGGGGCTGCTCGTGTGCCAGTGGGCGAAGGCGCTCGGCGCGACCGTGATCGGCACGGTCGGCTCCGACGAGAAGGCCGAGCTCGCGAAGGCGCATGGCTGCGATCATCCGATCGTCTATACGCGCGAGAACTTCACGCAGCGCGTGAAGGAGGTCACGAACGGCGCGGGCGTGCCCGTCGTCTACGATTCGATCGGCAAGGACACGTACATCGGCTCGCTCGACTGTCTCGCGCCGCTCGGCTATTTCGTCAGCTTCGGCAACGCGTCGGGCCCGCTGCCGCCGATCGACTCGAAGGAATTCTCGTCGCGCGGCTCGCTGTTCTTCACGCGGCCGACGCTGTTCTCGTACATCGCGAAGCGCGCCGATCTCGAATCGGCGGCCGCCGAGCTGTTCGACGTGATCCTGTCGGGCAAGGTGAAGACGAGCATCAATCAGCGCTATCCGCTCGCGGAAGTCGGCCGCGCGCATGCCGATCTCGAAGCGCGCAAGACGACCGGCTCGACGGTTCTCGTTCCCTGATCGCTGCTTTTGCCTAGTGCGTGCCGGCGCTGCGCCGGCACGCATCCTCGCGGGCGGCAGTCGCACTGCCGCCCGTCCTGCCCGCCGTTTTCACCGTTTCCACCGTTTCGCATCGCCTCGCGTTCGCCGCGGCGGGCGTTTACGCGTTTTTTATATCCGCGCGATCACCTTTGATCCGTTCTTTACGCGCCTTCCCATAATGTTCGAGTCGTCCGATTTCGACGACGGAGAACACAAAAATGGATGGGGTTTTCATCGGCGCACTGGCGGTCTTTACCGCGCTGATCCTCGGCTTGATCGCCGGTTGCGAGAAGCTCGCGCAATACGGCCGCGGGGGGCGCGCATGACCTGGATGCTGTGGCTCGCGGGGATGTCCGCCGCGCTGTTGTTCGCGTATCTCGTCTATGCGCTGCTGCGCGCGGAGGACATCGAATGAACGCGAACAACCTGTTTCAGACGCTGCTGTTCGTCGTCGTGCTGCTCGCGGCCGCCGTACCGGTCGCGCGCTATCTGACGGCCGTGATGGACGGCAGCTCGCGCGTCGTGCGCGTGTTCGCGCCGCTCGAACGCGTGTTGTATCGCATCGCCGGCGTCGACGCCGGCACCGAGATGAACTGGAAGCAGTATGCGATCGCGACGATCGCGTTCAACGCGCTCGGTGCGCTGTTCCTCTATGCGCTGCTGCGCGTGCAGGGCATGCTGCCCGGCAACCCGCAGCAGTTCGGCGCGATGACCGTCGACGGCGCGTTCAACACGGCCGTCAGCTTCGTCACCAACACGAACTGGCAGGACTACACGCCCGAGCAGACGGTCAGCTATCTGACGCAGATGCTCGGCCTGACCGTGCAGAACTTTCTGTCGGCGGCGACCGGCATCGTCGTCGTGATCGCGCTGATCCGCGGCTTCGCGCGCCACACGGCGCAGACGATCGGCAACGTCTGGGTCGATCTCACGCGCGTGACGCTCTACGTGCTGGTGCCGATGGCCGCGATCGTCGCCGCGCTGCTGATGAGCCAGGGCGTGATCCAGAACCTGAAGGCGTACCAGGACGTGCCGGTGCTGCAGGCGAGCACCTATGCGGCGCCGAAGCTCGACGCGCAGGGCAACGCTCTCAAGGACGACAAGGGCAACGCGGTGACGGTGCCCACGCCGCTCACGAAGCAGACGCTCGCGATGGGCCCGGTCGCGTCGCAGGAAGCGATCAAGATGCTCGGCACCAACGGCGGCGGCTTCTTCAACGCGAATTCCGCGCATCCGTTCGAGAACCCGACGCCGTTCGCGAACTTCCTGCAGATCTTCGCGATCCTGATCATCCCGGCCGCATTGTGTCTCGTGTTCGGCCGCATGATCGGCGATCGCCGGCAGGGCATCGCCGTGCTTGCGGCGATGACGGTCGCGTTCGCGGTCGCGATCGGCGTCGAGGTCAGCGCCGAGCAGGCCGGCTATCCGACGCTCGCTGCACTGCACGTCGACCAGTCGACAAGCGTGCTGCAGCCGGGCGGCAACATGGAAGGCAAGGAAACGCGCTTCGGCATCGCGCAGACGGGCCTCTTCACGGTCGCGACGACGGCCGCGTCGTGCGGCGCCGTCGACACGATGCACGATTCGCTGACGCCGCTCGGCGGCCTCGTGCCGATGCTGCTGATGCAGCTCGGCGAGGTCGTGTTCGGCGGTGTCGGCTCGGGGCTCTACGGGATGCTCGTATTCGCACTGCTCGCGGTATTCGTCGCGGGGCTGATGATCGGCCGCACGCCCGAATACGTCGGCAAGAAGATCGAGTCGTACGAGATGAAGATGGTGTCGATCGTCGTGCTGCTCACGCCGCTGCTCGTGCTGGTCGGCACGTCGATCGCCGTGCTGGCCGATGCGGGCAGGGCCGGCATCGCGAACCCGGGCCCGCACGGCTTCTCGGAAATCCTCTACGCGTTCAGCTCGGCCGCGAACAACAACGGCAGCGCGTTTGCGGGCCTGACGGTCGGCACGCCGTTCTACAACTGGATGACCGCGATCGCGATGTGGTTCGGCCGCTTCGGCACGATCGTGCCGGTACTGGCGATCGCCGGCTCGCTCGCGGCGAAGAAGCGCATCGCCGCGACGAGCGGCACGCTGCCGACGCACGGCCCGCTGTTCGTCGTGCTGCTGCTCGGCACGGTGCTGCTGGTCGGCGCGCTGACCTACGTGCCGGCGCTCGCGCTCGGCCCGGGCGTCGAGCATCTGATGATGTGGCTGGGCGCATGACGCGCGGCCGAAACGACAAGGCATCGAAGAGATCGCAATGACTCAACATTCCGCTACCCGCTCCATGTTCGACCCGGCGCTCGTGCGTCCGGCGATCGTGGCGTCGTTCAAGAAACTCACGCCGCGTACGCAGTTCCGCAACCCGGTGATGTTCTGCGTGTACGTCGGCAGCATCCTGACGACGGTGCTGTGGATCGCCGCGCTCACCGGGCAGGCCGATGCGCCGGCCGGCTTCATCCTCGCGATCGCGCTGTGGCTCTGGTTCACGGTGCTGTTCGCGAACTTCGCGGAGGCGCTCGCCGAAGGGCGCTCGAAGGCGCAGGCCGCGTCGCTGCGCAGCGCGAAGAAGGACGTGATGGCGAAGAAGCTCAACGAGCCGCATCCGAAGTCGCCGATCCGTATCACGACCGCGTCCGATTTGCGCAAAGGCGACGTCGTGCTGGTCGAGGCCGGCGACGTGATTCCGGCCGACGGCGAGGTCGTCGACGGCGTCGCGTCGGTCGACGAATCGGCGATCACCGGCGAATCGGCGCCGGTGATCCGCGAGTCGGGCGGCGACTTCTCGTCGGTGACGGGCGGCACGCGCGTGCTGTCCGACTGGATCGTCGTGAAGGTGACGGCGAACCCCGGCGAAGCGTTTCTCGACCGGATGATCGCGATGGTCGAAGGCGCGAAGCGCAAGAAGACGCCGAACGAAGTCGCACTGACGATCCTGCTCGTGGCGCTGACGATCGTGATGCTGCTCGCGACCGCGACGCTGCTGCCGTTCTCGATGTTCTCGGTCGACGCGATGAAAGCCGGCCACGTGGTGACGATCACGGCGCTCGTCGCGCTGCTCGTCTGCCTGATCCCGACGACGATCGGCGGCCTGCTGTCCGCGATCGGCGTGGCCGGGATGAGCCGGATGATGCAGGCGAACGTGATCGCGACATCGGGCCGCGCGGTCGAGGCGGCCGGCGACGTCGACGTGCTGCTGCTCGACAAGACCGGCACGATCACGCTCGGCAATCGCCAGGCGTCGCTGTTCGTGCCCGCGCCCGGCGTGACGGAGGAGGCGCTCGCCGACGCCGCGCAGCTCTCGTCGCTCGCCGACGAGACGCCGGAGGGCCGCAGCATCGTCGTGCTCGCGAAGGAGCGCTTCAACATCCGCCAGCGCGACATGGCGCAGCTGCATGCGACCTTCCTCGGCTTCTCCGCGCAGACGCGCATGAGCGGCGTCGATCTGCCCGGCCGCGAAATCCGCAAGGGTGCGGCCGACGCGATCAAGCGCTATGTCGAGTCGCACGGCAGCCGCTTTCCCGACGAAGTGCGCCGCGCGGTCGACGACGTCGCGCGCCGCGGCAGTACGCCGCTCGTCGTGGCCGAGCTGCAGCAGGGCACGGCGCGCGTGCTCGGCGTGATCGAGCTGAAGGACATCGTGAAGGGCGGCATCAAGGAGCGCTTCGCGGAGCTGCGCAAGATGGGCATCAAGACCGTGATGGTGACGGGCGACAACCGGCTGACGGCCGCGGCGATCGCGGCGGAGGCAGGCGTCGACGATTTCCTCGCGGAAGCGACGCCGGAAACCAAGCTTGCGACGATCCGCGCGCATCAGGCGGCCGGGCGCCTCGTCGCGATGACGGGCGACGGCACCAACGACGCACCGGCGCTCGCGCAGGCCGACGTCGCGGTCGCGATGAACACCGGCACGCAGGCCGCGAAGGAAGCGGGCAACATGGTCGACCTCGATTCGAATCCGACCAAGCTGATCGAGATCGTCGAGATCGGCAAGCAGATGCTGATGACGCGCGGCTCGCTGACGACGTTCTCGATCGCGAACGACATCGCGAAGTATTTCGCGATCATCCCGGCCGCGTTCGTGACGACCTATCCGCAGCTGAAGGTGCTCGACATCATGCATCTGAGCTCGCCCGCGTCGGCGATCCTGTCGGCCGTGATCTTCAACGCGCTGATCATCGTCGCGCTGATTCCGCTTGCGCTGAAGGGCGTGACGTACCGGCCGCTCGGCGCCGCGTCGCTGCTGCGCCGCAACCTGCTCGTGTACGGGCTCGGCGGCGTGCTGCTGCCGTTCCCGTTCATCAAGCTGATCGACATGACGCTCGCCGCGCTCGGCTGGGCCTGATGCGCCACTCGAAGGAACCATCATGAAATCGTTGATTCGTCCGCTCGTCGTGATCTTTGTCGTACTGACCGCCGTCACGGGGCTCGCGTATCCGGCGGTGCTGACCGCGTTCGGCCAGGCCGTGTTCCCGTCGCAGGCGAACGGCAGCCTGATCGAGCGCAACGGCCAGGTCGTCGGCTCCGCGCTGATCGGCCAGTCGTTCGACGCGCCGAAGTACTTCTGGGGGCGGCTGTCGGCCACCTCGCCGATGCCGTACAACGCGGCCGGCTCGGGCGGCTCGAACCTCGGCCCGCTGAATCCGTCGCTCGCCGAGCAGGTGAAGGCGCGCATCGCCGCGCTGCGCGATGCGGGCACCGACCTGTCGAAACCGGTGCCGGTCGATCTCGTGACGGCGTCGGCGAGCGGCCTCGATCCGGAGATCACGCCGGCCGCTGCCGCCTACCAGATCGAACGCGTCGCGAACGCGCGCCATCTCTCGCGCGAGACGGTCGCGCAGCTCGTCGCCGCGAACACGACGGCGCGCCAGTTCGGCGTGCTCGGCGAGCCGCGCGTGAACGTGCTGAAGCTGAATCTCGCGCTCGACGCGGCGCAGGCCGCACACTGAGCATGCGGCGCGGCACGTGGCGTCCGGCGCGGCACGTGCCGCGCCGGGTGCGGGTTTTTCGACGGCGCGCGCGCCGTCTTTGCCTTTTGCGGCGATTTGGACCGACAATGCCCTCACTTGCGCGCTCCCGGGCGCTCCGCCTTCCGCCAGCATGAACCGCCCCGATCCCGACCAACTGCTCGACAAGCTGCAACGCGACGAGGAAAAGCAGCGGCGCGGCCGGCTCAAGATCTTCTTCGGCGCGTCGGCCGGCGTCGGCAAGACCTATGCGATGCTGCAGGCCGCGCGCCAGCGCAGGCAGGACGGCGTCGACGTCGTGGTCGGCATCGTCGAGACGCACGGCCGCGGCGAAACCGCCGCGCTGCTCGACGGCCTCGACGTGCTGCCGCTCGCGCGCCTCGACTATCGCGGCCGCACGCTCGCCGAATTCGATCTCGACGCCGCGCTCGCGCGCGCGCCGCAGCTGATCCTCGTCGACGAACTCGCGCATTCGAACGTGCAGGGCGCGCGCCACCTGAAGCGCTGGCAGGACGTCTACGAGCTGCTCGACGCGGGCATCGACGTCTATACGACCGTCAACGTCCAGCATCTTGAAAGCCTGAACGACGTGGTCGGCGCGATCACCGGCATCCGCGTCCGGGAGACCGTGCCCGACCGCGTGTTCGATGCGGCCGACGAAGTCACGCTGGTCGACCTGCCGGCCGAGGAGCTGCTCGCGCGGATGCGCGACGGCAAGGTCTATCTCGCGCAGCAGGCCGAGCGCGCGGTGCGCAACTTCTTCCGCAAGGGCAACCTGATCGCGCTGCGCGAACTGGCGTTGCGTCGCACCGCCGATCGCGTCGACGCGCAGATGCGCGAATACCGCGCAGACCGCTCGATCCAGCGCATCTGGCAGGCGCGCGAACGCTTGCTCGTCTGCGTCGGCCCCGGCGCCGAGGCGCCGACGCTCGTGCGTGCGGCTGCGCGGCTCGCCGCGAGCCTGAAGGCCGACTGGATTGCCGTCTATGTCGAGACGCCGCGCCTGCAGCGGCTGCCCGATGCCGAGCGGCAGCGCACGCTCGACGCGCTGAAGCTCGCGGCCGAACTCGGCGCGGAGACGGCCACGCTCGCCGGCAGCGATGCGGTCGCCGCGCTGATCGGCTATGCGAAGGTGCGCAACGTGTCGAAGCTCGTCGCGGGCGGCTCGCAGAAGAGCGGCCTCGCGCGCTGGTTCGCACGGCCGTTCGGCGACAAGCTCGCCGAGTGCGCGGGCGACGTCGACCTGATGTTGATCCGTGCGTCGGCGAGCGACGAGGTGCGCGCGGCACCGCTCGATGCGCGCGTGCGCGACTGGCGCGACACGTTCGCGCGGCTCGGCGGCCATCGTTCGCCGCCGCGCCACTATGCGTACGCGGCCGCGATCTGCGCGGCGATCACGGTCGTCGCGAGCGTCGTCGCCGAGCGGCTCGACCTGACCAATCTCGTGATGCTGTACCTGCTCGGCGTCGTGTTCTCCGCCGTGCGGCTCGGCCGCGGCCCGGGCGTGCTGCAGTCGTTTCTGTCGGTGGCCGCGTTCGATTTCTTCTTCGTGCCGCCGCGCATGTCGCTGTCGGTCAGCGACACGCAGTACCTGCTGACCTTCTTCGGGATGCTCTTGACGTCGCTCGTGATCAGCCACCTGACGTCGAGCCTCACGCGCGAGGCCGACCTCGCGCAGCGCCGCGAACGCCGCACCGGCGCGATCTATGCGATGGCGCGCGAGCTGGGCGCCGCGCTCACGACCGAACAGATCGTCGAGATCGGCAGCCGCCACGTCGGCGAGGTGTTCCGCGCGCGCGTCGCGATCCTGCTGCCGGACAGCGCGGACCAGGTGCAGCAGAAGATCGAGGAACCCGACGCGACCGTCACGCTGACGGGTGCCGAGCTCGACAGCGACGTCGGCCAGTGGGTGTACGACCAGCAGAAGCCGGCCGGCCGCGGCACCGACACGCTGCCCGCGACGACGGCGCTGTATCTGCCGCTGAAGGCGCCGATGCGCACGCGCGGCGTGCTCGCCGTGGCATCGAACGAGCCGCGCGAGCTCGAGATACCGGAGCAACGGCGGATGCTCGACGCGTTCGCCGCGCAGATCGCACTCGCGCTTGAGCGCGTGCATTACGTCGACATCGCGCGCGACGCGCTCGTCAGCATGGAATCCGAGCGGTTGCGCAACTCGCTGCTGTCGGCGATCTCGCACGACCTGCGCACGCCGCTCACGACGATCGTCGGCTTCTCGTCGATGCTCGCGAACGCTCGCGCGGCCGCATCGTCCGGGGACGCGGCCGCTGCCGCGCGCCTCGCGCAGCGCGAGGGCGAGCTCGTCGACTCGATCCACGACGAGGCGCTGCGCATGACCGGCATCGTCACGAACCTGCTCGACATGGCGCGGCTGCAGGCCGGCAGCCTGCAGCTCAAGCGCCAGTGGTCGCTGCTCGAGGAGACGGTCGGCGCGGCGCTGGCCGCCTGCAAGCGCGTGCTCGCGCGCCATCCGGTGCGTGTCGCGCTGCCGTCCGACCTGCCGCTGCTGCAGATGGACGCGGTGCTGATGGAGCGCCTCTTCACCAACCTGTTCGAGAACGCGGCGAAGTACACGCCGCCCGACACGCCGATCGAGATCGGCGCCGAGCGCGCGACCGACGACGGCGCGCCCGACGCAAGACCGTTCGTGCGCGTGCATGTCGACGATCACGGCCCCGGCTTGCCGCCCGGCATGGAAACGCGGATCTTCGACAAGTTCACGCGCGGCGAGAAGGAGTCGGCGACGCCGGGCATCGGGCTCGGCCTCGCGATCTGCCGCGCGATCGTCGAGGCGCACGGCGGTAGAATCGGCGCGCTCAACCGCACCGCGCCCGACGGCCGCGTGACGGGCGCGCGCTTCTGGTTCACGCTGCCGGTCGACACGCCGCCCGACACGCCCGCCGCGCCCGACGACGAACCCGACGCGCTGCCCGCGCCATCCTCCTCCGAACCATCGCCCGACCATGAGTGAACCGAGCCTGACCGTCGTTCTGATCGAGGACGAAAAGCAGATCCGCCGCTTCGTGCGCGCCGCGCTCGAAGAGGAGGACATCGCCGTGTTCGAGGCCGAGACGGGCAAGCAGGGGCTGATCGATGCGGCGACGCGCCAGCCCGATCTCGTGATCGTCGATCTCGGCCTGCCCGACACCGACGGGCTCGACGTGATCCGCGAACTGCGCGGCTGGTCCGAGGTGCCGGTGATCGTGCTGTCCGCGCGCACGCAGGAAGAGGAGAAGGTCGCCGCGCTCGACGCGGGCGCCGACGATTACCTGACCAAGCCGTTCGGCGTGTCCGAGCTGCGCGCGCGGATCCGGGCGCAACTGCGCCGGCGCAACCAGGGCGGCGCGAACGAATCGCCGAAGGTCAGTTTCGGCACCGTGAGCGTCGATCTCGCGCTGCGCCAGGTGTGGCGCGACGGTGAAATCGTCCACCTGACGCCGCTCGAATACCGGCTGCTCGCGACGCTCGTACGGCACGCGGGGCGCGTGCTCACGCACCGTCAGCTGTTGCGCGATGTGTGGGGGCCGTCGCACGTCGAGAGCCATCACTATCTGCGCATCTACATGGCGCACCTGCGCCAGAAGCTCGAGCGCGATCCCGCGCAGCCCGAGCATATCGTCACCGAAACGGGCGTCGGCTACCGGCTCGTCGGCGCCGCGTGAAAGCGGCCCGCGCTGCGGCACGGCGCGGATTTCGTATGACTTCCGCGGCATCGTGTCCGCCGCGCCTCGACACGCGCGGATCCGCACACCGCCGCCCATTCCCCGTTATGCTGACCGTTCCGGAACAATAAACGAGGAGCGTGCCATGCTCGTCCGTTTCGCTGTCTCCTGCGCCTTGGCATTTGCCGTGTCCGGCGCGCTCGCGCAACCGCTGCCGCCCGGGCAGCAGCCGGCGCAGACGTCCCGGCCGGCGCTGGCCAACCCCGCATCGGTCAACTGCGAAAAGCTCGGCGGCCGGCACGTGATCCGCAGCCTGCCGCGCGGGCAGGTCGGCATGTGCGTGTTCAAGGACGGTCGCGTGTGCGAGGAATGGACGCTCTACCGCGACGATCGCTGCGTGGGCGGCGTCGCGCCGAAGCGTGTCGCGCAGTAAGCGCGCGGCCGACGCGCGCGCCGGCGGCTTGCTATACTCGCGCCGCCCGGGGACGACCCCGGGTCATTCGCTTCAACGGGGACGGCCCCATCCGATAGGGAGTGCGTCGAGATGGCGTGGGTATTGTTGTTGATCGCCGGTTTGCTGGAAGTCGCATGGGCGGCCGGCATGAAGTCGTCGGAAGGTTTCACGAAGCTCGGCCCGTCGGTGTTTACGATCGTCACGGCGCTGGCCAGCTTCGGGCTGCTCGCGGTCGCGATGCGTCAGCTGCCGCTCGGCACCGCCTATGCGGTCTGGACGGGCATCGGCGCCGTCGGCGCGTTCGTGTTCGGCATCGTGATGATGGGCGAGGCGCTGACCGTCGCGCGCGTCGCGAGCGCCGCGCTGATCGTCGTCGGGCTGATCGGCCTGAAGCTGTCGTCGGCCGCGTGAGGCCTGCGCCGGCCGCCGCGCCGTGCGCCGCATGGGGGAATTGCGGCGGCCGGACCGATACGCTGTCTATAATGGAACGCATTCGGGTCTGAAAGCCGTTTCGCCGCCGTTCGCGGGCGCGGCGGCATCCTCGGCCGCCACGCGCCGCGCGGCCGCATATATCGATTCGACCCGGCCGATCGGCAAAGGCACGGCACGTGCAAGGGAGAGGGCCATGATCGAAGCCATTTCGCTCGGCGCGGGGCTCGCTTGGGCGAGCGGCCTGCGCCTGTACCTCACCGTGCTGATCGCCGGCGTGCTGGCACGCGTCGGCTGGCTGCATCTGCCCGATACGCTCGCCGTGCTGACCTCGCCGTGGGTGATCGGCGCCGCCGCCGTGCTGGCCGTCACCGAATTCCTCGCCGACAAGATCCCCGCATTCGATTCGCTGTGGGATGCCGTGCATACCTTCATCCGCATCCCGGCCGGCGCCGTACTCGCGGCCGGCGCACTCGGCCACGCCGATCCGACCGTGCTCGCGGTCGCGGGCCTCGCGGGCGGCTCGCTTGCCGGTGCCGCCCATGTCGCGAAGGCCGGCACGCGCGCGCTGATCAACCTGTCTCCGGAGCCGATCTCGAACTGGGTCGCATCGTCGACCGAGGACGGCCTCGTGTTCGGCGGGCTCGCGCTCGCGTTCTTCGTGCCGCTCGTGTTCCTCGTGCTGCTCGTCGCGTTCATCGCGTGCTCGGCCTGGGCGCTGCCGCGGCTGTGGCGCGGCGTGTCGGGCGGCTTTCGCGGGATGGCGACGCATATGGTGTCGCGGCTGAACTCGATCGGAGGCAAGCGCGATTGACCGAGCCGTCGACGCCCGCGCGCACTGATCTGCGCCCGACTGCACCGGCCGGCCGCTTCGGCCGGCGCGACCTGATCCGCCAGGCCGCGCGGATGACGGCGCGCGACTGGCGCGCCGGCGAGCTGACGCTGCTCGTGCTCGCACTGGTACTGGCCGTCGCCGCGCTGACGAGCGTCGGCTTTCTCGCCGACCGGCTGCGCCAGGGGCTCGAGCGCGATGCGCGGCAAATGCTCGGCGCCGACTTCGTCGTCCGCGCCGATCATCCGGTCGATCCGTCGTTCGATCGCGAAGCGCGTGCGCTGGGACTGCGCACCGCGACGACGGCCATCTTCCCGAGCATGATCGCGTCGACGTCGGGCGGCGACGCGGCACCCGCGCGTCTCGCGGCCGTGAAAGCCGTGTCGCCGGCGTATCCGCTGCGCGGCGCGGTCGAGATCGTGCCGGCCGGCGCGACGGCGGCGCGCAAGGCGACCGCCATTCCGGCGCCCGGCACGGTGTGGGCCGACCCGGCGCTGCTCGACGCGCTGCATCTGAAACCCGGCGACGCCGTGCGCGTCGGGCAGCGTACCTTCACGGTGGCCGCCTCGATTTCCCGCGAGCTCGATCGCGGTTTCTCGTTCGTCAATTTCTCGCCGCGGCTGATGATGCGTGCGGACGAACTGGCCGCGACGGGGCTGGCCGGCTACGGCAGCCGCGTCACGTACCGGCTGCTCGTCGCGGGCGCGCAGCAGGCCGTCGCGCGCTTCGAAGCCTATGCGCATGCGCGCGTCGACGGCGGCAAGCTGCGCGGCGTCGGCCTCGAATCGCTGCAGGAGGGCCAGCCTCAGGTGCGGCAGACGCTCGATCGCGCGCGCCATTTCCTGACGCTCGTCGCGCTTTTGACCGCGCTGCTCGCGGCGGTCGCGATCGCGATGGCGGCGCAGCGCTATATGCGGCGCCACCTCGACGGTTGCGCGACGATGCGCTGCCTCGGCGTGAGCCGCCGCACGCTCGGTGCGCTGTTCGCGCTCGAATTCGCGGGTGTCGGCGTCGTGTCGGGCCTCGCGGGCGCGGCGCTCGGCTACGGCGGCCACTGGGTGCTGCTTGCCGCATTGGGCGGGCTGATCGACGTCGTGCTGCCGGCGCCGACGCCGTGGCCCGCGCTCGTCGGCATCGGCGCCGCGCTGGTGCTGCTGCTCGGTTTCGCGCTGCCGCCGCTCGCGCCGCTCACGCGCGTGCCGCCCGTGCGCGTGCTGCGCCGCGACTGGGGCGACGCGTCGCGCACCGCGTGGGCCGCCTATGCGCTCGGCGTCGTGCTGTTCGCCGGGCTGCTGATCGCCGCCGCCGGCAACCTGACGCTCGGCCTGATCGTCGCGGGCGGCTTCGCGGGCGCGCTGGTCGGTTTTGCGCTGATCGCGCGGCTCGCGCTGTTCGCGGCCGCGCGCGCGGTGCGCAACGCGCGCGTGAGCGCGGGCGTCGGCTGGCGCTATGCGCTCGCGTCGCTGCATCGGCGCGGAACCGCGAGCGCGCTGCAGATCACCGCACTTGCGCTCGGGCTGATGTGCCTCTTGCTGATCGCGATCACGCGCAACGATCTGGTCGCCGGCTGGCGCGCGTCGATGCCGCGCGATGCACCGAACCAGTTTCTGATCGACATCCAGCCCGACCAGCGCGACGACGTCGCCGCCTATCTCGCCGCGCACGGCGTGCGCGACGCGGTGCCGGCGCCGATGGTGCGCGGCCGGCTCGTCGCGATCAACGGCAAGCCGGTGAACCCCGACGCCTATCGGTCCGACGAAGCACGCCGGCTCGTCGATCGCGAGTTCAACCTGTCGTATACGACCGTGCTGCCGTCCGACAACCGGATCGTCGAAGGCGAGTGGTTCGGCAGCGCGTCGACGCCGCAGATTTCGATCGAGGCCGGCCTCGCGAAGACGCTGAACGTGAAGCGCGGCGACGTGCTTCGCTTCGACGTGACGGGCCTGACCGTCGATGCGCCGGTCACGAGCGTGCGCAAGCTCGACTGGGGCACGTTCCGCGTCAACTTCTTCGTGCTGATGCCGCCCGCGGTGCTGAAGGATTTCCCGACCGTCTATCTGACGAGCTTCCATCTGCCGGCCTCCGACGCGGCGCTGCTCGATCCGCTGATCGCACGCTATCCGAACCTGACCGCGATCGACGTCGCGCCGATCCTCGCGCAGCTGCAGCGCATGATGCTGCAGGTGGTCGGCGCGGTGCAGTTCCTGTTCGCGTTCACGCTCGCGGCCGGCGTGCTTGTGCTGTACACCGCGCTTGCCGGCTCGCGCGACGAACGCGTGCGCGAGGCCGCGCTGCTGCGCGCGCTCGGCGCGTCGCGTGCGCAGGTCAACGCGGTGCAGCGCGCGGAGTTCGTGGTCGTCGGCGCGCTCGCCGGCGTGCTCGCGGCGGGCGGCGCGATCGCGGTCGGCTGGGTGCTCGCGTCGCGCGTGTTCGACTTCGCGCTCGCCGTCGATCCGTGGCTCGTGCCGGCCGGCATCGCGGCCGGCGTCGCATGCGCCGGTGCGGCCGGCTGGCTGAGCCTGCATAATGTGCTGCGGCGCCCCGCGCTGCAGTCGCTGCGCGACGCGTGAGCGTGGCCGGCGGCTTCCGACGATCCTGATTCAGACTATCCGTATGACCGATGTGAATGACGATGCGCCGTCGCAGCCGACGGCCTTCGAGCTCGTGGGCGGCGAAGCCCGCGTGCGCGAAATGGTGGACCGCTTCTACGACCTGATGGACCTCGAGCCCGAGTTCGCGCAGATCCGAGCGCTGCATCCGGCGTCGCTCGACGGCTCGCGCGACAAGCTGTTCTGGTTCCTGTGCGGCTGGCTTGGCGGCCCCGATCACTACATCAGCCGGTTCGGCCATCCGCGGCTGCGCGCGCGCCATCTGCCGTTCCCGATCGCGTCGGTCGAGCGCGACCAGTGGCTGCGCTGCATGGCGTGGGCCATGGAGGACGTCGGGCTGCCCGAGCCGCTGCGCGAGCGGCTCATGCATTCGTTCTACGACACGGCCGACTGGATGCGCAACCGGCCCGGTTGATCGACCGGTACGCCGCCGCTCTCGCGCGCGGCGATCGGCGCTGGGCCGAGGCGCGCCGCGGCGCGATACTGTCCGCTTTCCCTTGGATACGAGATCTGCCCGATGACGACACAAGCGCTGTTTCGCGACGACGCCTATCTCGCGCACTGCGAAGCGATCGTCGAGGCCGTCGGCGACGACGGCATCCGGCTCGACCGCACGGTGTTCTATCCGCTCGGCGGCGGCCAGGCCGGCGACGCCGGCACGTTGACGCTGCCCGACGGCAGCACGATCGCGATTGCCGACACGCGCAAGGCGAAGTTCGACGGCGCGACACCGGACGACGCGGTCCACGTACCCGCGCCGGGGCAGGACGCAGATGTCGCGGCGCTTGCGCCGGGCACGCGCGTGATCGCGACGATCGACTGGGCGCGCCGCTATCGGCACATGCGGCTGCATACGGCCGCGCATCTGATGTGCGCGGTGCTGCCGTACGCGGTCGACGGCTGCAGCGTGACGGCCGACTACGTGCGGCTCGACTTCGCGACGTCCGATGCGATCGATCGCGACGACGTCGAGCGACGCCTCGCGGAGCTCGTGCGCGGCGCGCATCCCGTCACGACCGAATGGATCACCGACGAAGAGATGGCCGCGCGGCCGGAGCTCGTGCGCACGATGAGCGTGAAGCCGCCGATGGGGCTCGGCCGCGTGCGGCTGCTGCGCATCGACGGTGTCGATCTGCAGCCGTGCGGCGGCACGCACGTGCGCAACACGTCGGAGATCGGTGCGCTGCGCGTCGCGAAGCTGGAAAAGAAGAGCGCGCGCACGCGGCGCCTCGTGCTGGAGTTCGCATGACGCGCGACGCAGCGGCGAACGACACGGCGGCACTCGATCCGCGCGCGCGCGAGGTGCTCGACTTCTGGTTCGGCGAGCCGGGCTCGGCCGAATTCGGCCACGCGCGCAAGATCTGGTTCAAGGGCGGCGCGGCGTTCGACGACGCGCTGCGTGCGCGCTTCGGCGCGCTGCACGATGCCGCCTGCGAAGGCGCGTGCGATCACTGGGCCGCGACGCCGCTCGGCGCGCTCGCGCTGATCGTCGTGCTCGACCAGTTCTCGCGCAACATTCATCGCGGCACACCGCGCGCGTTCGCGGCCGACAAGAAGGCGCTCGCGCTGGCGCGCCGCATCGTGTCGGCAGGGTGGGATGCGCAGTTGCCGAGCGGCCATCATCGCGCGTTTGCGTATCTGCCGTTCGAGCACGACGAAGCCGACGAGAGTCAGCGCGAGGCCGTGCGGCTATGCGCGGGCATCCGCGACGAGGCCGGCTGCGCCGGCTATCACGACTTCGCGCTGCGGCATGCGGCCGTGATCGCGCGGTTCGGGCGCTTTCCGCATCGGAACGCGATTCTCGGCCGCGCGTCGACCGACGAAGAGGCGGCGTTTCTGCGGCAGCCCGGTTCGTCGTTCTGATGGCCGGCGGCGCCGGCGCCGATCACGGCTCGTACTGCTCCTCGGGCGTGCGCACGTAGACGCGCAGCAACTCGGCGTCGTCGCCGGGCCGCGCGCCGGACCAGAACAGTTTCCATTCGCTGCCGGGCGCCGGATCGACGGCCCGCACGCCCTGCACGATCATCCACGTGCAGCGCGTTGCCTTCGCGTCGTCGGTCGGGATGTGCTCGATGCCGGAGAAGTAATAGAGCATCGGCGCTTCCGATTCGCCGAGCCCGTGCAGGCTCGCCATGCAGTCGCCGTCGTTCCATTCGAGCGCGAGATGCGCGTTCAGATCGTCGAACACCGACCGGTAGCTTTTCGCGACGTCGAGCCACGGCAGCAGCAGCGTATAGACGAGCCCCCACGCGACGAGCGCACCGGCGGCCCACGACAGCACGCCGCGCCAGCGGCCGGCCGTGCGCAGCAGCGGCAGGAGCGACAGCCAGCCGAGCGTCAGCGCGAGCGCGCCGGCGACGAGCGCGGGTTCGACCGGGATCGTCCAGTCGAGCGGCAGCCAGCGGCCGAGCGGCGCGAGCCGTTCGCGCGACGCGGACGAATCGGCCATGATCGACCAGATCGCCCACGCGAGCCCGACCACGGTGCCGAACAGCACGCGGCTCAGATAGTCCCACGCGGTATGCAGCCGGTACGGCAGCCGCTCGACGGCCAGCGCGGCGACCAGCGCGAGCGGCGCACAGAACGGCAGGATATAGAGCTGGCGCGACGTCGCGGAGATCTGCAGCACCGTGAGGCCGATGCCGGCGAACAGCAGCGGCAGCGCGATGCGCGGCGCGCGCCAGTCGCGCCAAGCGCCGCGCGCGACGGCCACGAGCGCGAGCGGCGCGACCGGGAAGCCGATCGTCAGGAAGGCGCGCACGATGAAGAGCGGCTTGTCGTTTTCCGCGCCGAGCTCGGGCACCGAGAAGCCGAAGAAGCGGCCGACGTTGTTGTCCCAGAACCAGGCGGCGAACAGCGTCTCGGAGCGCATCAGCAGCGCGGTCGGCCACACGAGCGCGAACGGCGCGAACACGATCGCGGCCACGCCGAGCGCACGTGCGAACGCGCGCGACCGGCAGGCAGGGTAGAGCGCGAGCACTGCGACGAGCGTCGCGGCGAACACGAGCGGCACGAACAGCCCCTTCGCCATCAGCGCGATGCCGACGCCCGCGCCGAACAACGGCGCGGCCCAGCGGTTCGCGCGCCGCGCGGGCAGTCCATGCCGGACGCGGCGCGCGTCGGCGGTATGCGCGATCACGAGTTCGAGCAGTCCGCAGAAGCCCATCGCGGTACCGGCCAGCAGCGCGACGTCGGTCATCATGTCGTGCACGTGCTTGATCACGACGAGCGTGCTCGCGCAGAGCGCGACCGTGCCGATCACGCGCAGGTCGAACACGCTGTCCGCGCGATGGGCGACGCGCGCCGCGCGTGCGACGAATGCGAACGCGAGCGCGACGAACAGCGCGCTCGCGATTCGCGCCGCATCGTGCAGCGGCATCACGCGCTGCAGCAGCCACGCGAGGCTCGTCGCGACCCACGCGTAGAGCGGCGGCTTTTCCATGAACGGCTGGCCCGCATTGGTGGGCACGATGAGATCGCCGGTCTCGAGCATGTGCTGGATGATGCCGAACGTATAGGTCTCGTCCTGCTTCCACGGGTCGTGGCCGAGCACGCCCGGCAGCGCGTACGCACAGAACACGATCGCGGCCAGCAGCCAGGCGCGCCAGCCGAGCCGCGCAAGGCCGCCGCTGCGCGCCGCATCGGTCGCGGCGTGCGCGGTCGCGGCGCCGGCATCGTGCGTGTCGGCGAGGTCGGCGCCGGCGGTGCCGGCCGAACGGACGTGCTGAGCCGGGGCGGGCACGGACGTGCGTCGCCGGCTGGACGTGGCGGTTCCAGACATGGAAAAGGATCTCGGGTCGATCGTGCCGGTCCTGCAGCGGACGGGGGACCGGCAAAGGGCCGCATCGGTGCGGCGAAGGACGGACGGCGCGGCCGTCTGTCTGACTGGCCGCTAGTAGAGCACGAAATTGTTACGGATGTTTACAGGAACCGTCACGGAATTGTGGAGATTTGTGGTGTCGTGACGGATCGGGGCCGCAACGCGCGGCGCGGTTATCGGGCGCGGTACGACGGGCAAGCGCGCCTATCGGCCGCCGCCGACGTCGAGCAGTGTGCCGGTCGTATACGACGCGGCGTCGCTGAGCAGCCAGACGATCGCTTCGGCGACTTCATGCGCTTCGCCGGCGCGGCCGAGCGGCGATTGTGCGCCGAGGCGCGCGGCGCGGCCGGGCTGGCCGCCGCTCGCGTGAATCTCGGTCTCGATCAGGCCCGGACGCACCGCATTGACGCGCACGCCATGCGGGCCGAGTTCCTTGGCGAGGCCGACGGTCAGCGTGTCGACGGCGCCTTTCGAGCCCGCGTAGTCGACGTATTCGTTCGGCGAACCGAGCCGCGCGGCGATCGACGACACGTTGACGATCGCGCCGCCGCGGCCGCCGCGATCGGTCGACAGGCGGCGCGCGGCTTCGCGCGCGCACAGATAGGCACCGAGCACGTTCGTGTCGAACATCCGCGTGAGCCGGTCGAGCGGCATGTCGGCGAGCGGCATCGACGGCGCGACGATGCCTGCATTGTTGACGAGCGCATCGAGCCGGCCGAACGCGGCCGCGACCGCGTCGAACATCGCGACGACGTCGGCTTCGTTCGCGACGTCGCCGGCGACGACGCACGCGCGTCCGCCCGCATCGCGCACGGCCTGCGCGGTCTGTTCGGCCGCTGCTGCGTCGCGCGCATAGTTGATGCCGACGTCCCAGCCGCGTGCGGCCGCGAGCACGGCCGTCGCGCGGCCGATGCCGCGGCTCGCGCCGGTGATGAGAACGGCCTTGCGGTCGGACGGTGCGGTCATCGCGGGCGGCTCCGGGTGGAACGGGTTATTTCGCGGCGTCCTGCGCCCACTTGTCGCGGGCGGGCGGCTGATAGCGGCGCAGCCGGTCGATCAGCCCGGCCGGCTGCGAGTCGATGCAGAGCGCGTCGAAATAGGTCGAGCGCATGAAGCCTTCGTCGACCGTATGACGCAGCAGCGCGATCAGCGGATCGTAGAACGAATCGATGTTGTACAGCGCGACCGGCTTGCGGTGATAGCCGAGCTGCGCCCACGTATAGACCTCGAAGAACTCCTCGAGCGTCCCGGCGCCGCCCGGCATCGCGACGAACGCATCGGCGAGGTCGGCCATCATCTTCTTGCGGTGATGCATGTCGGGCACGACGTGCAGCTCGGACAGCCCCGTGTGGCCGACTTCCTTGTCGACGAGCAGTTCCGGAATCACGCCGACCGCACGGCCGCCGGCCGCCATCACTTCGTCGGCGATCACGCCCATCAGCCCCACGCGGCCGCCGCCGTAGATGAGCGTGAGGCCCGCGTCGACGAGCGCGCGGCCGAATGCGCGTGCCGCTTCGGTATAGACGGGGCGCGCGCCGGACGCGGACCCGCAGTAAACGCAAACAGCCTTCATTGCTTCGTGTCCTTCGCGGCCGCCGACGCCCGCGGCGAACCGTCGCGCGGCGGCAGGTAGTCGGTGAATTCGCGCTTCGGCAGCTTGCCGGACACGAGATCGTCGAACAGCTGGCGCGAGCGCCCGCGCAGATACGGCGCCATCACGGAGATCACGTGCATGCTGACCTGGTGCAGCTCCTCGCGGATCGCGTCCTGGTCGTTGTACTTGCGCGGATGCATGACGTACTGATACGACAGCCAGTACGTCGAGATCACGGCCATGTTGGTTGCGATCACTTCGATTTCGGCGGGCGTCGCGACCATCTCCGCATCGGACACGAGCAGTTCGCACATCTCGCGCGCGAAGCGCACCTTGTGGCTGATGATTTGCTTGAAGTGCGTCTCCAGCGTGCGGTTGCGGGCGAGCAGGTCGTTCAGGTCGCGATACAGGAACCGGTAGGTCCACATGAAATCGGCCATGTACTGCAGATACGACCAGGTTTCGTCGATCGTCGGACGGTGATCTTCGGGGAAGCGCAGACGCCGTTCGATCTGCTGCTCGAACTGCGCGAAGATGCTGTTGATGATGTCGTCCTTGTTGCGGAAATGGTAGTACAGGTTGCCTGGACTGATTTCCATTTCCTCGGCGATCGTCGTCGTCGTGACGTTCGGTTCGCCGATCTCGTTGAAGAGTTTCAACGACAACTCGAGAATCCGTTCGCGGGTGCGGCGGGGAGGTTTCGCTTCCATGTCGTCCGGCCCTGTGTGTGCCGGACTGGCGGGCGCTGCAGATGCTGCGGATTCGTCCGGCGCGGGTTGCTGTGCTGAATCTAGCGGACGATTATAAACCGGGGTTTCGCGACACCGCGCGCATTTCGTGATTCAATGCGCATCGCGCGGATGGTGCAGCGCCGCACGCGGATAGTGCGTGTGCGTGCCTAGAAGCCGAGCCAGCGCGCGACGACCGGCCCGAGCACGAAGCCCCACGTCGTCACGCAGGCGAACAGCGCGACCGTCACGGCCGCGCTGCCGAGGTCCTTCGCGCGTTTGGACAGCTCGTGGCGCTCGAGCGAGATGCGATCGATCGCGGCTTCGACGCTCGAATTCAGCAGCTCGACGATCAGCACGAGCAGCACCGAGCCGATCAGCAGCGCGCGCGACGCGGCCGGCACCGGTGCGAATGCACCGATCGGCAGCATCAGCGCGGCCAGCGTGAGCTCCTGACGAAACGCGCTTTCTTCGCGAATCGCGACGCGAAAGCCGTTCAGCGAATGCTTGAGCGCGTACCATGCGCGCGTGATCCCGCGGTGGCGCTTGTACGGATTCGGCGGCAGCGGCGACAGCGGATCGTCGGGGCCGAGCGGTTCGTGCGCATGCGCGTCCGTGTCGGCATGCGCGTCGTCCTCGTCGAACGGCCCGTGCCGTGTCGGCATCGCGGCGGGCAGCGCGGTCTTGTCGTGCAGGTCTCGTTTCAAACGGCGGCACCTTCGGCAGGCGAGTACGCGGTCTTCGGCAGCGGCTTCAGGTGCGACGCGAACTGCTCGGACGCCGCGCGCCACGAGAAGCGCTCGGCCCACGCGCGCGCGGTCGAGCGCTCGATCTTCAGCGCTTCGAGGCAGGCTTCCTGCAGATCCTCGTGCATCGCGCCGGCGCCGCCGTCGCCGAGCACGTCGATCGGGCCCGTCACCGGATAGGCGGCGACCGGCGTGCCGCAGGCGAGCGCCTCGAGCAGCACGAGGCCGAACGTGTCGGTGCGACTCGGGAACACGAACACGTCGGCCGCAGCATACACCTTCGCGAGTTCGGCCTGCGACAGCACGCCGAGATAGTTCGCCTCCGGATAGCGCGACTTCAGCTCGGCGAGCGCCGGACCTTCGCCGGCGACCCACTTCGAGCCCGGCAGATCGAGACGCAGGAATGCCTCGACGTTCTTCTCGATCGCGACGCGCCCGACGTACAGGAAGATCGGCCGCGCGGTATTGAGCACCTTCGAGTCCATCGGCCGGAAGATGTCGAGGTCGACGCCGCGCGTCCACAGCACGACGTTCGTGAACCCGTACTTTTCGAGATCCTGCCGAACCACGGGCGTCGGCGCCATCACCGCGAGCGACGGGCCGTGGAACCAGCGCAGGAAGCGGTAGGTCGCCGCGAGCGGAATCCCGAAGCGCGCCTGCACGTATTCGGGAAAGCGCGTGTGATAGGCGGTCGTGAACGGCAGCTTGCGTGCGCGCGCGTAGCGGCGCGCGGCGAGGCCGAGCGGGCCTTCGGTCGCGATGTGCAGCGCGTCCGGTGCGAACGCGTCGATCCGTTCGCGCAGCTTGCGGTACGGCAGGATCGACAGGCGGATTTCGGGATAGGTCGGGCAGGGCACCGTGCGGAATTCGAGCGGCGTCAGCAGTTCGACGCGGTGGCCGAGCGCGGTGAGCTCGCGCGACGTGCTCTTCAGCGTGCGCACGACGCCGTTGACCTGCGGTTCCCACGCGTCGGTGACGATCATGATCTTCATCGCGGCATGTGTCCTGTAAGAGGTGGAGGTCAGGCCGCGGCGCGCGTCTTGCGCGCCGGGGCGGCGGACGGTGCGGTGCGCATCACCGTCCAGTAGACGATCTTCAGTTCGCCTTCCAGCGTTTCGACGAGCGCGGACAGACTTTCGACCCAGTCGCCGTCGTTGCAATACAGCACGCCGTCGATGTCGCGGATCTCGGCCTTGTGGATGTGTCCGCACACGACGCCGTCGCAGCCGCGCCGGCGCGCTTCGTCGGTCATCACGCTCTCGAACTGCGAGATGAAGTTCACGGCGTTCTTGACCTGATGCTTCAGGTACTGCGACAGCGACCAGTACTGGAAGCCGAGCCGGCTGCGGATCCGGTTGAACCAGCGGTTCAGCACGAGGATCAGCGTGTAGAGCGTGTCGCCGAGATACGCGAGCCATTTCGCGTGCTGGATCACGCCGTCGAACAGGTCGCCGTGCACGATCCACAAACGTTTGCCTGCGAGCGTCGTATGGAACGCTTCGCCGCGCACCTGGATGTCGCCGAACGCGAGGTCGCAGAACTGCCGCGCGCCCTCGTCATGATTGCCGGGGATGTAGACGACCTGCGTGCCCTTGCGCGCCTTGCGCAGGATCTTCTGCACGACGTCGTTGTGCGCCTGCGGCCAGTACCAGCCCTTCTTCAGTTGCCAGCCGTCGATGATGTCGCCGACCAGATACAGGTATTCCGACTCGTTGTGGCGCAGGAAGTCGAGCAGATACGACGCCTGGCAGCCGCTCGAGCCGAGATGGATATCGGACAGCCAGATGGTGCGGTAGCGGTGCGCGGGCGGCGCCGGATCGTCGTGTCGCGAGACGGGCTCGGCGGGCGCCGTGTCGCGCGACGGCGTGTCGGTCGCGGCGGCGCCGGACAGGAACGCGGTGGCGGCGCGGGCGCCGAAAGGGTGACGGAACAGGGAGGTCGCGGACGTTTTCTGGCCCATGCATGACTCGCGCCGGTTGACATGACAGGCATTGCGCCATGCGGGCGTGACTGCGCCATGACAGTCACAAGACGTTCTTATTACGTGCCGTGCGGCGTGTTTAGCAGTGAATGTCGCGCTGTTGCGCGGCGCGCGCTCGACGTGGGCGCGGCCCGCGCGACCGAGCGGGCCGGCGTTTTCGTCGGACGGATGCGTGCGGCTCGAACGATGTCGCGCGCGGCGTCAGCGCGGCATCGCGACGATGCGCGTGCGCGCGAGCCGGTCGTGCGGAAACTGGCGATCCGCGTGCAGCCGTGCCGCGCCGGCCCAGACGACGATCCATGCGGCCGCGAGCGCGAGCGTGACGGGCACGGACAGCCCGAGCAGCGGGTGCAGCGCGAGCGGCGGCAGGAACCACAGCCAGCCGAGCGCATAGCGGACGATTGCGTGACCGGCGCTCAGCGGCCGGCCGTTCGCGGCTTCGAGCCGCAGCCGCCAGGTCTTCATCGGCAGCGTCTGGCCGCCGTGCGTCCAGAACCAGACGAAATACGCGCCGACGACGAGCGCGATCCAGGCGGCGAGCAGGTTGTGATGGACGAGGCCGTTGCGTTGCTGCGTCGCGAGGCCGAACGCGAGGCCCGCGAAGAATACGACGCCGAACAGCAGCACGGCCTCGTAGAGCATCGCGGCGAGCCGCCGGCGGACGGACGGCACGGCGGCCGCGGCGGGGAGGGCGGACGTGTCGGCCACGGCCGCTCAGGAGCCTTTGAAGAGCGACGGCGCGTCCGCCGGCGACACCGGCGTCACGGTCGCGGGGGCGGACGTCGTACCGGCGCTCGACGACGCGACGGCCGGCGGCGTCGCGGTGCCGGCCGATGCCGACGCCGGCGCCGGCACGACGACCGGGCTGCTGGCCGGCTGCACGCGCCCGTTGACGATCCGGCGCACGTCGCGATCGGCGCCGGTCGGCGGCGCGCTGACGACGCTCGGCCGGCGACGGCGCTCGGCGGCCGCGAGACGTTCCTTCTGTTCCGGCGGCAGCTGCTGATAGGCCTTCCACGCGCGTTCGCGCGCCTGCGCGGACAGCGCCTTCGCGCTCTGGTAGTTCTCGCGCGCGACGCGGCGCTGCTCGGGCGTCATTCGCGCCCATTCGGACATGCGGGCCTGCAGGCGCTTTTGCGCTTCAGGCGTCATTTTCTGGAAACGTGACGCGATCTTCAGCCATTTGCGCTTGCGCGCATCGCTGAAGCCGTCCCACTGATCGGCGAACGGCGCGAGCGCCTCGCGTTGCGCCGCGCTCAGGCGCGCCCACGAGAGCGGGCCGTTGGCGACCGGCAGCGGGAGCGGCAGAGGCGCGATATCGGCGCCGAGCGCGGCGGCCGCCGACGACGGCGCGGGCGTGCTGGTCGCCGCGGCGGTCGTCGCGGCGGGTGTCGGGTGGAATCGCGGATACGTGGCCACGTACGACACGGCGACTGCGATCACGCATCCGAAAAATACGGCCAGGCCGCGCTTCTGACTCACCCGTGCGATCCCCTCGTTGTTGTCTGTTAGCGTGCGTGCGAAAGATACGCGTTGAACCCGTGGTCGAGATAGGCGTTGAGCGGCAGGTCGTCGCTGAGCATGGCCGCGTCGATGTCGGCGAGCTCGGCGGTGCGCTGCATGTCTTCCCAGTACGCGATGCCGACGAGCCCGGCCAGCAGCAGCGCGAGCGGCCATGCGCGCAGCAGGCGGCGCGCGAACGACGCCTGCGGACGGTTCGCGCGGACGGGCGCATGCGCGCCGGCCGCACCGGCGAAGGCGGGGACGAACACCGGTGCGGTAGCCGCTTCGGGTTTCTTGCGCGCGAGCGCGGCGCGGCGGGCCGCGGCCAGCCGCTCGGTGGTGGCGCCGGGCAGCGCGGCCGCGCGCTCGTCGAGCGCGCGACGCACCTTCAGCGCGAATTCGAGTTCTCGGTTTGCGGGAGCGGAGCTCATAGCGTGATTCCTTTGGCCTTGAGCGCTAGCGCCAGGGCGTGGGTGGCTCGCGAGCAATGCGTCTTGACGCTGCCTTCGGAGCATCCCATCGCGGCTGCAGTCTCGGCGACATCCATATCTTCCCAGTAACGCATCAGGAACGCTTCCCGTTGACGCGCCGGCAATTTCTGGATCTCTTCGTCGATCAGGGCCAGAACCTGTTCACGCTCGAGGCGGTGCTCGCTGCTCTCCACGCCGGGATTGTCGTCCGCGGTTTCGAGCGTTTCGAGCGGGTCGAAATCGTCGTCGTCGGTGGTATTGAGCGACGAGAACAGCGTGACCCACGTGTTGCGGACCTTCTGCCGGCGAAACCAGTCGTGGATCGCGTTCTGCAGAATCCGCTGGAACAGCAGCGGCAGCTCGGCCGCCGGCCGGTCGCCGTATTTCTCCGCCAGCTTGATCATCGCGTCCTGCACGATGTCCAGCGACGCATCGTCGTCACGCACCGCGTACGCAGCCTGCTTGAACGCGCGCCTTTCGACGCCCGCCAGAAAGTCGGCGAGTTCCTTGTCTGATGCCATTCCGTGAAGGTATGCGCTGCGGACCGCTGCGTGGTGTGAAAGGTCGAAAAATTTCGTAAAACCCGCGGATGCTAACAAATTTTCGCGCCGCTTGGCACCGACGCGCGGCGTACGCGTTGTGCGCGAGCCGCGCCGGCCGTGCGTGCCCGGCCGCGCATGATGCGCTGCGGGATATTTTGCTTGACGGCGCATCGGCGAGCCGCTATCGTCGGCGATTCGCAACATGAAGTGATGGTCTCATTTGAGGCTGGCCCATGAAGCCCGCCCTTCAACTGGACGCGCCGCTTGAACCCGAGCCACAAGCCCGGCAGAGAGCACCCGATCAATTTTTTGCCGAAAATTCGAAAGGTCAAAATGAACATGCCCAGCGCGGAATTCTCCACGTCGGAACCCCTTTCCCCTCCCGATAGCGACTCCATCGGCGCCACCGTGCTCATGAAGGCACTGGCCGACGAAAACGTCGAATTCATCTGGGGCTATCCCGGCGGCTCGGTTCTCTATATCTACGACGAGCTTTACAAGCAGGACAAGATTCAGCACGTGCTGGTGCGCCACGAACAGGCGGCCGTGCACGCAGCCGATGCGTATGCGCGCTCCACCGGCAAGGTCGGCGTGTGCCTCGTGACGTCGGGCCCCGGCGTGACGAACGCGGTCACCGGCATCGCGACGGCCTACATGGATTCGATCCCGATGGTCGTGATCAGCGGCCAGGTGCCCACCGCCGCGATCGGCCAGGACGCGTTCCAGGAATGCGATACGGTCGGCATCACGCGTCCGTGCGTGAAGCACAACTTCCTCGTGAAGGACGTGCGCGACCTCGCGGAGACCGTCAAGAAGGCGTTCTACATCGCACGCACCGGCCGTCCGGGCCCGGTGCTGATCGACATCCCGAAGGACATCTCGAAGACGCCGTGCCAGTACGAGCCCGTCAAGAGCGTGTCGCTGCGTTCGTATAACCCCGTCACGAAGGGCCACTCGGGCCAGATCCGCAAGGCCGTGTCGCTGCTGCTGTCGGCCAAGCGTCCGTACATCTATACGGGCGGCGGCATCATCCTCGCCGATGCGTCGCGCGAGCTGAACCAGTTCGCGGATCTGCTCGGCTATCCGGTCACGAACACGCTGATGGGCCTCGGCGGCTATCGCGCCTCCGACAAGAAATTCCTCGGCATGCTCGGCATGCACGGCACGTACGAAGCCAACATGGCGATGCAGCACTGCGACGTGCTGATCGCGATCGGCGCACGCTTCGACGATCGCGTGATCGGCGATCCGGCGCACTTCGCATCGCGTCCGCGCAAGATCATCCACATCGACATCGACCCGTCGTCGATCTCGAAGCGCGTGAAGGTCGACATCCCGATCGTCGGCGACGTGAAGGAAGTGCTGAAGGAACTGATCGAGCAGCTGCAGACGGCCGAGCACGGCCCCGACACCGAAGCGCTCGCGCAATGGTGGAAGGACATCGAGAGCTGGCGCGCGAAGGACTGCCTGAAGTACGACCGCGAGAGCGAGATCATCAAGCCGCAGTACGTGGTCGAGAAGGCGTGGGAGCTGACGGACGGCAACGCGTTCGTGTGCTCCGACGTCGGCCAGCACCAGATGTGGGCTGCGCAGTTCTACCGTTTCAACAAGCCGCGCCGCTGGATCAATTCCGGCGGGCTCGGCACGATGGGCTTCGGCCTGCCGGCGGCGATGGGCGTCAAGATGGCGCACCCGGACGACGACGTGCTGTGCATCACGGGCGAAGGCTCGATCCAGATGTGCATCCAGGAACTGTCGACCTGCCTGCAGTACGACACGCCCGTGAAGATCATTTCGCTGAACAACCGCTACCTCGGCATGGTCCGCCAGTGGCAGCAGATCGAATACAGCAAGCGCTATTCGCATTCGTACATGGATGCGCTGCCCGATTTCGTGAAGCTCGCCGAAGCGTACGGCCACGTCGGGATGCGGATCGAAAAGACTTCGGATGTGGAGCCGGCGCTGAAGGAAGCGCTGCGCCTGAAGGACCGCACCGTGTTTCTCGACTTCCAGACCGATCCGACCGAAAACGTCTGGCCGATGGTCCAGGCCGGCAAGGGCATCACGGAGATGCTGCTCGGATCGGAAGATCTGTAACGGCGCGACGCGCGCAGCGCGCGAGGCGGCCGCCTTCACGAAGGGCGGTGCGGCACCGGGCGGCGCGCGGCGCGAGTGAATCGACACGGACACATTCTGGAAGAAGCGAACATGAGACACATCATTTCCGTCCTGCTGGAAAACGAACCGGGCGCGCTGTCGCGCGTGGTCGGTCTGTTTTCCGCACGCGGCTACAACATCGAAACCTTGACGGTGGCGCCGACCGAAGACCAATCGCTGTCGCGGCTCACCATCGTATCCATTGGCTCCGACGACGTGATCGAACAGATCACGAAGCATCTGAACCGCCTGATCGAGGTGGTGAAAGTGGTGGACCTGACCGACGGTGCACACATCGAACGCGAGCTGATGCTGATCAAGGTCCGTGCAGTGGGCAAGGAGCGCGAAGAAATGAAGCGGATGTCGGATATTTTCCGCGGCCGCATCATCGACGTGACCGAGAAGACCTACACGATCGAATTGACGGGCGCGAGCGACAAGCTCGACGCATTCATCCAGGGGCTGGACGCGGGTGCGATCCTCGAGACCGTGCGCACCGGCAGCTCCGGCATCGGACGGGGCGAGCGCATCCTGAAGGTGTGATGCCGGGCGGTACGCCGCACGGCACGCCGGGTGCGCCGTCAGGTCCCGGCCCGCAGTACTCCATTTGAACGAATCGTTGAATTTTTGAATTAGCGAAGGAACCACCATGAACGTTTTCTACGACAAAGACGCCGACCTCTCCCTCATCAAGGGCAAGCAAGTCACGATCATCGGCTACGGCTCGCAAGGCCACGCACACGCACTGAACCTGAAGGACAGCGGCGTGAACGTGACGGTCGGTCTGCGCAAGGGTGGCGCGTCGTGGAGCAAGGCCGAGAACGCGGGCCTCGCGGTGAAGGAAATCGCGGAAGCGGTGAAGGGCGCCGACGTCGTGATGATGCTGCTGCCGGACGAGCAGATCGCCGACGTCTACGCGAAGGAAGTGCATGCGAACATCAAGCAGGGCGCGGCGCTCGCATTCGCGCACGGCTTCAACGTCCATTACGGCCAGGTGATCCCGCGCGCCGACCTCGACGTGATCATGATCGCGCCGAAGGCACCGGGCCACACCGTGCGCGGCACGTACTCGCAAGGTGGCGGCGTGCCGCACCTGATCGCCGTGGCGCAGAACAAGTCGGGCGCGGCGCGCGACATCGCGCTGTCGTACGCGGCAGCGAACGGCGGCGGCCGTGCCGGCATCATCGAGACGAACTTCCGTGAAGAGACGGAAACCGACCTGTTCGGCGAGCAGGCCGTGCTGTGCGGCGGTACCGTCGAGCTGATCAAGGCCGGCTTCGAAACGCTGGTCGAAGCGGGCTACGCGCCGGAAATGGCGTACTTCGAATGCCTGCACGAGCTGAAGCTGATCGTCGACCTGATCTACGAAGGCGGCATCGCGAACATGAACTACTCGATCTCGAACAACGCCGAGTACGGCGAGTACGTGACGGGCCCGCGCGTCGTCACCGAAGAGACGAAGAAGGCGATGAAGCAGTGCCTGACCGACATCCAGACCGGCGAATACGCGAAGAGCTTCATTCTGGAAAACAAGGCGGGCGCACCGACGCTGCAGTCGCGTCGCCGCCTGACGGCCGAGCACCAGATCGAGCAGGTCGGCGCGAAGCTGCGCGCGATGATGCCGTGGATCGCGAAGAACAAGCTCGTCGACCAGACGAAGAACTAAGCACCGCGTGCTGTTCCGGCCCTTCGAACGGAGGGTCGGTGTCAAAAAGCCGCCCGAAGGCAGCAGTGCCCCGGGCGGCTTTTGCTATGCTACGTGCTTTGCAATTCACCGAACACAGAACGAATCCATGAACTATCCTCATCCGATCATCGCGCGCGAAGGCTGGCCGTTCATCGCGATTGCAGCCGTCATCGCGCTGTTGATCCATGCCGTCGGGGGCTTCGGCTTCGCGTGGCCGTTCTGGCTCCTGCTCGTTTTCGTCGTCCAGTTCTTCCGCGATCCGCAGCGCCCGATCCCGGCGCAGCCGAATGCGGTGCTGTGCCCCGCGGACGGCCGCATCGTCGCGGTCGAGACCGCGCACGATCCGTATGCGAACCGCGAAGCGCTGAAGATCAGCGTGTTCATGAATGTCTTCAACGTGCACTCGCAGCGTTCGCCCGTCGACGGCGCGATCACGAAGGTCGAATACTTCCCGGGCGCGTTCCTGAACGCGGCGATCGACAAGGCGTCGACGGAAAACGAGCGCAACGCGGTCGTGATCCAGACGGCAAGCGGCAAGACCGTGACGTCCGTGCAGATCGCCGGCCTCATCGCGCGCCGGATTCTCTGCTACGTGCGTGCCGGCGAGCCGCTGTCGCGCGGTCAGCGCTACGGTTTCATCCGCTTCGGTTCGCGCGTCGACGTGTATCTGCCGCTCGGCAGCCGCGCGAAGGTGTCGATCGGCGAGAAGGTGTACGCGTCGTCGACGATCCTCGCCGAGCTCGAACAGTAAGCGGCGAGGCGCACGATGGCCGCATTCAAACCGCGCCGCCCGCGCAACGGCGTCAACCAGCCGCCGCGCTCGTTCCGCCGCAACAAGGCGCTCACGCCCGAGCCGGCACCGATCGAGAGCCGCCGCGCCGCGCGCCAGCGGTTCCTGAAGACGCGCGGCATCTATCTGCTGCCGAACGCGTTCACGACGGCCGCGCTGTTCTGCGGCTTTTTCGCGGTCGTGCAGGCGATGAACGTGCGGTTCGAAATCGCCGCGATCGCGATCTTCGTCGCGATGGTGCTCGACGGGATGGACGGCCGCGTCGCGCGGATGACGCATACGCAGAGCGCCTTCGGCGAGCAATTCGACAGCCTGTCGGACATGGTGTCGTTCGGCGTCGCGCCGGCGCTCGTGATGTACGAGTGGGTGCTGAAGGATCTCGGCCGCTGGGGCTGGCTCGCCGCATTCGTCTACTGCTCGGGCGCCGCGCTGCGTCTCGCGCGTTTCAACACGAATATCGGCGTCGTCGACAAGCGTTTCTTCCAGGGCCTGCCGAGCCCCGCCGCCGCCGCGCTGATTGCCGGTTTCGTCTGGCTCGCGACCGACAACCGCGTGCCGATGAAGCTCGGCTGGCTGCCGTGGGTCGCGTTCGCGCTGACGATCTACGCAGGCGTGACGATGGTGTCGAACGCGCCGTTCTACAGCGGCAAGGCGCTCGACGTTCGCCACCGCGTGCCGTTCGCGGCGATCCTGCTCGTCGTCGTCGCGTTCGTGCTGGTGTCGTCCGATCCGCCGCTGATGCTGTTCTGCCTGTTCGTGCTGTACGGGCTGTCCGGCTACGTGTTCTGGGCCTACATGGCCGTACGCGGACGCGCCAATCCCGCGCGCTCGTCGCAGCGCGATCACTGACGCATCGCGCTGCATGCAACGGCGGCCTCGAGGCCGCCGTTTTTATTTGTCCCTTTTTCGGTTGCGTGCGCGTCGGGCTTCGGGCGCCGTCCGATTGCGTACGTCGCGGAATGCCGCTATAGTCTCCGGCATGACTGCGTTCTCCCGCCTCTCCCTCCTTCTAGCCGGTGCGCCGCTACGCGCGCTAGCTTCGGCGCGCCTGCCGCGCTGACCGTTCTCGCCCTCCGTCAAGCCTCGTCTGTTGTTGAGCGTCGCCAGCGGTGGCGCGATCTCATTACGTTGACTTCCGTATAAAGAGCCCTGGAGCCTCCCCATGACAGACAAGCTGATCATTTTCGATACGACGTTGCGTGACGGCGAGCAATCGCCCGGTGCGTCGATGACGAAGGAAGAGAAAATCCGCATCGCGAAGCATCTGGAGCGCATGAAGGTCGACGTGATCGAAGCCGGCTTCGCAGCCAGCTCGAACGGCGACTTCGACGCGATCCATACGATCGCCGGTCTCGTGAAGGACAGCACGGTCTGTTCGCTCGCGCGCGCCAACGACAAGGACATCCAGCGCGCCGCCGACGCGCTGAAGCCGGCCAACAGCTTCCGGATCCACACGTTCATCGCGACGTCGCCGCTGCACATGGAAAAGAAGCTGCGGATGACGCCCGAGCAGGTGTACGAACAGGCGCGTCTCGCCGTGCGCTTCGCGCGCAAGTTCACCGACAACGTCGAATTCTCGCCGGAGGACGGCAGCCGCTCCGACATGGACTTCCTCTGCCGCGTGCTGGAAGGCGTGATCGCCGAGGGTGCGACGACGATCAACATTACCGACACGGTCGGTTACGGCGTGCCGGAAATGTACGGCAACCTCGTGAAGACGCTGCGCGAGCGCATTCCGAACTCGGACAAGGCGATCTTCTCGGTGCACTGCCACAACGACCTCGGGATGGCCGTCGCGAACTCGCTGGCCGGCGTGATGATCGGCGGCGCGCGTCAGGTGGAATGCACGATCAACGGTCTCGGCGAGCGCGCGGGCAACACGTCGCTCGAGGAAATCGTGATGGCCGTGAAGACGCGCAAGGACTACTTCGGCCTCGACGTCGGCATCGACACGACGCAGATCGTGCCGACCTCGAAGCTCGTGTCGCAGATCACCGGTTTCGTCGTCCAGCCGAACAAGGCCGTGGTCGGTGCGAACGCGTTCGCCCACGCGTCCGGCATTCACCAGGACGGCGTGCTGAAGGCGCGCGACACGTACGAGATCATGCGCGCGGAAGACGTGGGCTGGACCGCGAACAAGATCGTGCTCGGCAAGCTGTCGGGCCGCAACGCGTTCAAGCAGCGTCTGCAGGAGCTCGGCGTGTCGCTCGACAGCGAAGCCGAGCTGAACGCGGCATTCATGCGCTTCAAGGACCTCGCCGATCGCAAGTCGGAAATCTTCGACGAGGACATCATCGCGATCGTCTCGCAGGAATCGGCGCTCGCGCAGGAGCAGGAGCACTTCAAGTTCGTGTCGCTGTCGCAGCATTCCGAAACGGGCGAGCAGCCGCACGCGAAGGTCGTGTTCTCGGTCGACGGCAAGGAAGTGACGGGCGAGGCACGCGGCAACGGCCCGGTCGACGCGACGCTGAACGCGATCGAGAGCGAGGTGGGCAGCGGTTCAGAGTTGCTGCTGTACTCGGTGAACGCGATCACGACCGGCACGCAGGCGCAGGGCGAAGTGACCGTGCGGCTGTCGAAGAGCGGCCGGATCGTCAACGGCGTCGGCACCGATCCCGACATCGTCGCCGCCTCGGCGAAGGCGTACATCGCCGCACTGAACAAGCTGCATTCGAAGGACGACAAGCTGAACCCGCAGCGCTCCTGAGTCTCGCGTCGAGCGCATGCCGAAACGCCCCGAGCGGCCTCGTGCCGCCGGGGCGTTTTTCATGCGCGCGTCATTCCGCGGCCGGCGCGCGGAACCCCCAGCGTCGCGGTGCGCCGCCCGGCTGCGCGTGCGGGCGGCGGAACTCGACGGCGATCCCGCGTCGCGGCGCATCGGCGATGAACGCGTCGAGCAGTTCGAGCACGTCGTGATCGATGTAGTCGGCGCGCGTCGCGTCGACGATCACGGCCGCGCGGTCCGGAATGTGCCGCAGATGGTGCTTGACCTGAACCTTGCCGAGGAACGACACGTCCTTGCGGAACGACAGCAGGAAGTGGTCGTCATGCTGCGCGAGCGTGACCGGGCTTTTCAGGTTCGCGACCGCGACCGTCAGCACGCTGCACGCGAGACCGGCCGCGATGCCGAACAGCAGATCGACGGCCAGCACGCCGGCAATCGTGGCCGCGAACGGGACGAACGCGGCCGGCCCCTGCTTGAGCACCGCACGAAACAGCGCCGGCTTCGCAAGCTTGAGACCCGTATGGATCAGGATCGCGGCGAGACTCGCGAGCGGAATCAGGTTGATCAGGCCGGTCAGCGCGAACACGCTCACGAGCAGCAGCACGCCGTGCACGACGGCCGACACGCGGCTTTGCGCGCCCGCATTAACGTTGACCGAACTGCGCACGATCACCGAGGTGATCGGCAGGCCGCCGACCGCACCGGCGACGAGATTGCCGACGCCTTGTGCCTTCAGTTCGCGATCGGGCTGCACGGGCCGGCGCTTCGGATCGATCTGCTCGACCGCTTCGAGGCACAGCAGCGTTTCGAGGCTCGCGACGACGGCCAGCGTGATCGCGACGCGCCACACGTCGGGATTGGCGAGCTGCGCGAAGTTCGGGCCGAGCTCCGCGTGCTTCAGCGACGCGGCGAACGCCGCGAACGATTCGAGCTCGGGCAGCGCCACGCGTTGCGCGGCGCCCGGCGCGACGGACGGTGCAAGTGCGCCGAGCACGAGCGTCGCGCCGATGCCGAGCATGACGACCGCGAGCGGGGCCGGCACCGCGCGCGCCCACGCAAAGCGGCGCAGCACGCTCGAATCCCAGGCGACGAGCAGCGCGAGCGACACGACGGCGATCGCGGTCGCTGCCCAGGCGGCGGGCTGAGCGGACCACGACGCAAACGATTGCGCGGATGTGCCGCCGATGCCGAGCGCGAACGGAATCTGCTTGACGATCAGCAGCACGCCGATCGCGGCGAGCATGCCCTTGATGACGGACGACGGCACGTAGGCGGCGAAGCGCCCGGCGCGCAGCATGCCGAATACGAACTGCAGCACGCCGGACAGCAGCACGGCGAGCAGGAACGCGGAGAAGCTGCCGAGCTGCGCGATGCCGTCGACGACGATCACGACGAGGCCGGCCGCCGGCCCGCTGACGGACAGCGACGAGCCGCTCAGCAGCGCGACGACGATGCCGCCGACGATGCCCGACATCAGTCCGGCGAACGGTTCGACGCCGGAGGCGTTCGCGATGCCGAGGCAGAGCGGCAGCGCGACGAGGAATACGACAATGCCGGCGACGATGTCGCGCGGCACGGTAGAGAGACGCTCGTTGAGTTTCATGATGGGCGATGTTGAGGGCGAGGAAAGGGGCATCAGCCGAGCGCGTCGGCCATCGCGGCCGGCGCGGCGGCGGGATCGGCGGTGGCTGCCGCATATCCGGAATCGAGCTCCTTCAGGCGGCCGTCGGCGAGCGAGAAGATCCAGCCGTGTACGAGCGGTGGCCGTTCGCGTTCGCGCACGATCGGCGACGCACGCAGCAGCCGCACCTGCTCGAGCACGTTCAGTTCCGCGAGGCGATCGGCGGCGGCCGCGTCGTCGAGCCCGTCGAGCTCGTGACGATGGCGCCGCGCGAGCGAGCAGAGCGGCGCGATCCGGCGCGCGACGTGCGGCAGATCGGCGGGCGGCGGCAGCAGCGATGCGCGTACGCCGCCGCATCCGTAGTGCCCGCAGACGATCACGTGATCGACTGCGAGCACGCGCACCGCGTATTCGAGCACGCTCGCGGCGTTGTCGTCGTCCGGATGGAACAGGTTCGCGATGTTGCGATGAACGAACAGTTCGCCGGGCGCGCAATGCGTGATCGTCTCGGCCGGCACGCGGCTGTCCGAGCAGCCGATCCACAGCACGCGCGGGTTCTGTCCGCGCGCGAGCGCGTCGAAGAAGCCGGGCGTGCGTTCGCGCGTTTCGCGCGCCCAGGCGATGTTGGCAACCAGCATGCTCTTGGGGCGGTTCATCAGGACTCCTTTTATATCGAGACAGGGAAATATCGCTCAAAGCGACGCATCGACATGCTTTCTGAATTGAAAGGTTGGTTTCGACTGATATTAGGGGTATGCCCTAGCGCTTCGGGTGAGGAGAAACAAATTGTTTCAAATTGACGTATCGAGGTGCATCGGCGCACCAAAGCAACGCATGCAATCGCGACGACGGCGGTCGCCGCGGGAAGCCCGCCATACAAAGCGTCGCGGCCGAACGCGCGGCCGCGAGCACGCGAAAGCTGCGACGCGCGATTGAATCGAGCGGTGAAATAAAGCAAATGGCCATTCACGATCGCTTGTGAATGGCCATTTCGAAAAAGCGGCGGAAAAATCGTCCGGAAATGAATCGGCGCGATTCAGAACAGATTGCGGCGATCGGGGTCGTGCAGCGGATCGGGCGTCTTTTGCGTCATGCGCAGAATGCCCTGCGGATCGAAATAGAAGCTGTACATCAGGTACCAGACGTTGTCCTCGAGATACCGGTACGTCCACACCTCGCGCTTCATCAGCGGGAAATACGACGTCTCGACCGGGCGGCCGAAGTTGACGAGCACGTCCGTCTTCGTCCACTTGCCGATCTCGGCGCGATAGAACTCGCTCGGCTGCAGCACCTGGCGGACGTTGACGATCTTGCCCGCCGCGTCGACGTCGGCCGCGACGGTGATTTCGCCCATCGGCTGCGTCGGCCACATCAGCCGCTTGCCGCCGTCGGGCAGGTCGTAGATCTCGCGCGGCGGGCCCATGCGGGCGACGATCGCCGACGAGTCCTGACCGGCCTGGTATTGCTGCCACGGTTGCGCGCAACCGGCCAGCAGCGCCGCCGCACAGGCGAGCAGGACCGGCAGGCGCGCGGGAATGCGAATGCGCATCGGGATTCTCCAGTACACGGGAAAACAGTCCAGTTGTATCACGGACGGCGCGCGCCGGCGCGCGGCGTTGGAAAAAATCGGTGCGGATCGGCGACGCGGCCGGCCGCTTGCCGGCGCGCGGGCTGCGGGCCTATGATTCGGCGCTTCTCGGAACGGATCGAAGGGCGGAAAACCGATGCACGGATGGAAGCGTTGCGCGCTCGCATGGAGCGCCGGATGGACGATCGCGGCGTCCGCGTTCGCGGGCGGCGAGCCGGTGCGGATCGCGCTGATCGAAGGGATGTCCGGGCCGTTCGCGAATGCGGGGGCGGCGGTCGAGCGCAACCTGCGGTTCGGTGTCGAGCAGGTTAACGCGGCGGGCGGCGTGAAGCTGCGCGACGGCGCGCATCCGCTCGAGCTCGTCGTACTCGACAGCAAGGGCAGCCCCGAAGAGGCGCTGATGCAGCTGCGCGCGGCCGCCGACCGGCACATCGGCTTCGTCGCGCAGGGCAACAGCTCGGCCGTCGCGGCCGCGCTCGTGGCGGCGCTCGACAAGCAGAATGCGCGCGATCCCGACAACCGCATGCTGTTCCTGAACTATTCGGCCGACGATCCGGCGCTGACCGGCGCGCGCTGCAGCTTCTGGCACTTTCGCTTCGACGCGCACGCGGGCATGCGGATGGCCGCGCTGGCCGACGTGATGGCGCGCGACCCGGCGCTGCGCAACGTGTACCTGCTGAACCAGGACTACAGCTTCGGGCGCGACGTCAGCGCGCTCGCGCGGCAGACGCTCGCGGCGCGCCGTGCGGACGTGCGCATCGTCGGCGACGAATTCCATCCGATCGGCCGCATCAAGGATTTCTCGCCGTATGTCGCGAAGATTCGCGCGAGCGGCGCCGACGCGGTCGTGACCGGCAACTGGGGCAACGATCTGACGCTGCTCGTGAAGGCGGCGCGCGAGCAGGGGCTGAACGCGAAGTTCTACACGTTCTACGGCAACAGCCTCGGCGCGCCGGCCGCGCTCGGCGACGCGGGCGTCGCGCGCGTGGTGGCGGTCGCCGACTGGCATCCGAACGTCGGCGGCGCGAAATCCGACGCGTTCTACCGCGCGTTTCGCGCCCGTTTTCCGGCGGCGCAGGACGACTACCCGGTGCGCCGCATGAGCGAGATGATCGAAATGCTCGCCGCCGCGATGAACCGCGCGGGCTCGGCCGACCCGGTCGCCGTCGCGCGTGCGCTGGAGGGCCTGTCGTTCGACGACGGCTTTCATCCGGCGCGGATGCGCGCGCAGGACCACCAGCTGATCCAGCCCCTTTACGTGATGGAAATGGACAAGGCCGGCACGCCGGGCGTGCGCTTCGACAACGAAGGCTCGGGGTACGGGTTCCGGACCGTGCTCGCCGTGCCGGCGGCGCGCACGGAGGCGCTGTCGACCTGCTCGATGAAGCGCCCGTGACCGCAAGCGCTTAGGCGCGACGCGGAGTTGTGCTACAATGCGCGCCGGTTGTAAGTCACGGCACGGCCATTCTTCCGTGTCCGCCTGTTTAGTTTGAAAGGAAATCACATGTCTGTTGCAGATATCAAGAAGTCGGAAGTCGTTGCTCAGTTCGCCCGCGGTACCAACGACACGGGTTCGCCCGAAGTCCAGGTCGCACTGCTGACCGCACGTATCGTCGAACTGACGGGTCACTTCAAGACCCACGCGAAGGATCACCACAGCCGCCGCGGCCTGCTGCGCATGGTGAGCCGTCGCCGCAAGCTGCTCGACTACCTCAAGGGCAAGGACGCCGACCGTTACCGCGCGCTGATCGAGAAGCTGGGTCTGCGTAAGTAATCGCGGGGCGATTGCCGCCAGCAAGATGCCTGTGTCAGTCCGCTGATGCAGGCATTTTGTTTTTGCGCGGTGCGTAGCGTCACGCGCACCGCAGGCAGTCAGGCCGTTCTCGGCGGGCTGCCGCAACGATCGATGCCGGGGTCGGGATTTGTGTCATTCCAGCGCGCCGCTTTGCGAGCGCCGCGCTGGAATGGCATAAAAAACACACCTTGCTCCGGGTGATTCGGTCGGGACGCCGCCGCGCGGGATGACCGGCGCGGCGAACGAAATGCATGAATACAAAGGAGCAACCATGTCCATGTTCAACAAGGTCGTGAAGGAATTCCAGTGGGGCCAGCACAAGGTGCGCCTCGAAACCGGTGAAATCGCGCGCCAGGCGAGCGGCGCGGTGATCGTCGACGTCGAGGACACCGTCGTGCTCGCGACCGTCGTCGGCGCGAAGTCGGCGAAGCCGGGCCAGGACTTCTTCCCGCTGACCGTCGACTACATCGAAAAGACCTATTCGGCCGGCAAGATCCCGGGCGGCTTCTTCCGTCGCGAAGGTCGTCCGTCGGAGCACGAAACGCTGACGTCGCGCCTGATCGACCGTCCGCTGCGCCCGCTGTTCCCGGAAGGCTTCTACAACGAAGTGCAGGTCGTGATCCACGTGCTGTCGGTGAACCCGGAAATCCCGGCCGACATCCCCGCGCTGATCGGCGCATCGGCCGCGCTCGCCGTGTCCGGCCTGCCGTTCAACGGCCCGGTCGGCGCTGCGCGCGTCGCGTACGTGAACGACCAGTACGTGCTGAACCCGACCCGCGAGCAGCTCAAGTCCTCGCGTCTCGACCTCGTCGTCGCCGGCACCGAGCGTGCGGTGCTGATGGTCGAATCGGAAGCCGATCAACTGCCGGAAGAGGTGATGCTCGGTGCCGTCGTGTTCGGCCACGAGCAGATGCAAACCGCGATCGACGCGATCCACGAGCTCGTGCGCGACGGCGGCAAGCCCGAGTGGGACTGGCAGCCGGCGCCGAAGGACGAGGCGCTGATCGCCCGCGTGACGGAAATCGCGCAGCCGGAACTGCTCGCCGCGTACCAGATCCGCGACAAGCAGGCGCGTTCGACGAAGCTGAAGGAAGTGTACGCAGCGACGTCCGCGAAGCTGGAAGAGGATGCGCTGGCGGCCGGCACGGTCGCGGCCGACAAGGCCACGGTCGGCAACATCCTGTTCGATCTCGAAGCGAAGATCGTCCGCGGCCAGATCCTGAACGGCGAGCCGCGTATCGACGGCCGCGACACGCGCACCGTGCGTCCGATCGAGATCCGCACGGGCGTGCTGCCGCGCACGCACGGCTCCGCGCTGTTCACGCGCGGCGAGACGCAGGCGCTCGTCGTCGCGACGCTCGGCACGAAGGGTGACGAGCAGATCATCGACGCGCTCGAAGGCGAATACCGCGAGCGCTTCATGCTCCACTACAACATGCCGCCGTTCGCGACCGGCGAAACGGGCCGCGTCGGCTCGCCGAAGCGCCGCGAGATCGGTCACGGCCGCCTCGCGAAGCGCGCGCTCGTCGCGTGCCTGCCGAGCGCCGAAGAGTTCGGCTACTCGATTCGCGTCGTGTCGGAAATCACCGAGTCGAACGGTTCGTCGTCGATGGCATCGGTGTGCGGCGGCTGCCTCGCGCTGATGGACGCCGGCGTGCCGATGAAGGCGCACGTCGCGGGCATCGCGATGGGCCTGATCCTCGAAGGCAACAAGTTCGCGGTGCTGACCGACATCCTCGGCGACGAAGATCACCTCGGCGACATGGACTTCAAGGTCGCGGGCACCGCGCAGGGCGTGACCGCGCTGCAGATGGACATCAAGATCCAGGGCATCACGAAGGAAATCATGCAGGTCGCGCTCGCGCAGGCGAAGGAAGGCCGCATGCACATCCTCGGCAAGATGACGGAAGCGGTGGCCGGCGCGAACACGCAGCTGTCCGAATTCGCACCGCGCATGATCACGATCAAGATCAACCCGGAAAAGATCCGCGACGTGATCGGCAAGGGCGGCTCGGTGATCCGCGCGCTGACCGAAGAAACGGGCACGACGATCGACATCTCCGACGACGGCGTCGTGACGATCGCGAGCACGAGCAGCGAAGGCATGGCCGAAGCGAAGAAGCGCATCGAGAACATCACGGCCGAGATCGAAGTCGGTCAGGTGTACGAAGGCACGGTGCTGAAGCTGCTCGATTTCGGCGCGATCGTGAACCTGCTGCCGGGCAAGGACGGCCTGCTGCACATCTCGGAAATCGTCAACGAGCGCGTGAAGGACATCAACGACTACCTGAAGGAAGGTCAGCAGGTGAAGGTCAAGGTGATCCAGACGGACGAGAAGGGTCGCGTGCGTCTGTCGGCGAAGGCGCTGCTGAACGAAGCAGCGGCTGCGGCGCAGTCCGATACGCCGCCGCAGCAGTAAGCGGAACGGCGAACGAACGGCCGGCTGCGCGAAAGCGGGCCGGCCGTTTTTTCTGTAGCATCGTTGTGCGGCGCAGCAGCGCCGGCCATGCGTCCGCGGGCGGCGGACGCGCATCCGATCCCGACCCAGGAGCGACGAAACCATGAAAGCGATCGAAATCACCGAATTCGGCGCCCCCGACGTGCTGAAGCTGACGGAGCGCCCGCGCCCCGAACCGCAGCGCGGCGAAGTGCTGATCAAGGTGGCGGCGTCCGGCGTGAACCGGCCCGACGTGTTCCAGCGCAAGGGCGCGTATGCGCCGCCGCCGGGCGCGTCCGATCTGCCGGGTCTCGAGATCGCGGGCGAAATCGTCGGCGGCGATCTGTCCGACGCCGCGCTGAATCCGTTCGGACTCAAGCTCGGCGACCGCGTGTGCGCGCTGCTCGCGGGCGGCGGCTATGCCGAATACGCGACCGTGCCGCTGCTGCAGTGTCTGCCGGTGCCGCGCGGGCTCACCGACATCGAAGCGGCGTCGCTGCCCGAGACGTTCTTTACCGTGTGGAGCAACGTGTTCGATCGCGCGCAGCTCGGCGCGGGCGAGGGCGGCGAGCAGGAAACGCTGCTCGTGCAGGGCGGCTCGAGCGGCATCGGCGTGACGGCGATCCAGATCGCGCATGCGCTCGGCTTTCGCGTGTTCGCGACGGCAGGCACGGCGGAGAAGTGCCGTGCGTGCGAGGCGCTCGGCGCGGAGCGCGCGATCGACTACAAGACCGAGGATTTCGTCGAAGTCGTGAAGTCGCTGACCAACGATCGCGGCGTCGACGTGATTCTCGACATGGTCGCGGGCTCTTACGTGCCGCGCGAACTCTCCGCGCTGGCCGACGGCGGGCGGCTCGTGATCATCGCGCTGCTCGGCGGCGCGAAGGCCGAAGTCAATCTCGGCGAGATCCTGCGCCGCCGGCTGACGATCACGGGCTCGACGCTGCGTCCGCGGCCGGTCGAGTTCAAGGCGCAGATCGCGGCGCAGCTGAAGGCGCGCGTGTGGCCGCTGATCGAGGACGGCCGCATCAAGCCCGTCATCTATCGCGTGCTGCCGGCCGCCGACGCCGCACAGGCGCATGCGCTGATGGAAAGCAGCGAGCACATCGGCAAGATCGTGCTCGATTGGGGTACGAGCGCGTAACGGCCGCGGTTGCCGGGCTTGACATGCGCGGTTTGACCGGTTCAAGCCGCGCGCAGTAAAATCGCGGGTTTGCTTCGCCAGATCAAACCTGACGGCCGGCTCGCACGGCACGTCGATGACGAGACAGACACGATGTCGAAACAGAGAACAAAGCGGGTGATCGGCAACTGGAAGATGCACGGCCGGCTGGCCGGCAACCAGGCGTTGCTGAACGAAGTGGTGCAGGGCGCGGGCGCCGTGGCGGCCGACACGTCGATCGGCGTGTGCGTGCCGTTCCCGTATCTCGCGCAGGTTCAGGCGCAGCTCGGCGGCAGCCGTATCGCGTGGGGCGCGCAGGACGTGTCGGCACACGAGCAGGGCGCGTTCACCGGCGAAGTGGCGGCGGCGATGGTCGCCGAATTCGGCGCGTGCTACGCGATCGTCGGTCACTCGGAGCGCCGCGCGTATCACGGCGAGCGCAACGAGACGGTCGCGGCGAAGACGCAGCGTGCGCTGGCTGCGGGGCTGACGCCCGTCGTCTGCGTCGGCGAGACGCTCGAGCAGCGCGAATCGGGCGCGACCGAGCAGGTCGTCGGCGCGCAGCTCGATGCCGTGCTCGCGGTGTTGAGCGCGGACGAAGCTGCGCGCATCGTCGTCGCGTACGAACCGGTGTGGGCGATCGGCACCGGCAAGAGCGCGACGTCCGCGCAGGCGCAGGACGTGCACGCATTCCTGCGCGCGCGGCTCGCGGCCAAGGGTGCGGCCGACGTGTCGGTGCTGTACGGCGGCAGCGTGAAGCCGGACAACGCGGAAGAACTGTTCGCACAGCCGGACATCGACGGCGGCCTGATCGGCGGCGCGTCGCTGAAGGCGGAAGATTTTCTGGCGATCTGCCGGGCCGCGCGTTGAGCGGTCGGCGATCGAATTGAACCATGACGGCGGCCGGCGAGTCCGGTCGCCCGATCCAATCGGGTGGATGTGATGCTGTTATTCAAGACGCTGATTATTGTCGTGCAAGTGCTGTCTGCGCTGGGTGTGATCGGACTCGTGCTGCTGCAGCACGGCAAGGGTGCCGACATGGGCGCCGCGTTCGGCAGCGGTGCCTCGGGCAGCCTGTTCGGCGCGACCGGTTCGGCGAACTTTCTGTCGCGCACGACCGCCGTGCTCGCAACGGTCTTTTTCGTCGCGACGCTCGCGCTGACGTACATCGGCTCGTACAAGTCGACGCCGTCGGCCGGCGTGCTCGGCGGCGTGGCGACCGCGCCGGCGCCTGTTTCGGCGGCATCGACGCCGGCTGCGCCCGCGTCCGCTGCGGCCGCCTCGACGGCGAGCGCGCCGGGTCAGGACGTCCCGAAATAAAAAATTAAAATTTTTCCGTTTGTGCGTTGAACAATTCTGGAAGTCAGGTTAGAATTTAATTCTTGAAGCGATTCGCGGGTAACAGCAGTCAAACCCGGGTTGCATGCAGTGCCGACGTGGTGAAATTGGTAGACACGCTATCTTGAGGGGGTAGTGGCGAAAGCTGTGCGAGTTCGAGTCTCGCCGTCGGCACCAAAGTTACTCAATGCCAGCCGCTTCTCGTGGCTGGCATTTTTCATTTGTGGGGTGCGCTTTCGGATGTCTTGCGATCGCATGCACTCCGAAATGATCCCTTCCGCCGGATGGTGGTATTCTCCGGACGCTCAGAACCAACCGATAGAGGATTGCCTTGAACCTCGCAGCCTATTACCCCGTCTTGTTGTTCCTTCTCGTGGGCACTGGTTTAGGTATAGCGCTGGTCAGCATCGGCAAGCTCCTGGGTCCCAACAAGCCGGACGTCGAGAAGAACGCACCGTACGAGTGCGGCTTCGAAGCCTTCGAAGACGCCCGGATGAAATTCGACGTCCGGTACTACCTCGTCGCCATCCTGTTCATCATCTTCGATCTCGAAACCGCATTCCTGTTTCCGTGGGGCGTCGCGCTCCGCGACATCGGCTGGCCCGGTTTCATCGCAATGATGATTTTTCTGCTCGAATTCCTGCTGGGCTTTGCCTATATCTGGAAGAAAGGCGGCCTCGACTGGGAGTGATGGGTTAATCGCCGGTTTGCATGGGTGGCCGCGCCCGGTCGCCCGTCTGGAGTGGAAAGCAAATGAGTATCGAAGGGGTCTTGAAGGAAGGGTTTGTCACCACCACGGCTGACAAGCTGATCAACTGGACGCGTACCGGCTCGCTGTGGCCGATGACGTTCGGGCTCGCGTGTTGCGCCGTCGAGATGATGCATGCGGGCGCGGCCCGTTACGATCTGGACCGGTTCGGCGTCGTGTTTCGTCCGAGCCCGCGTCAGTCCGACGTGATGATCGTCGCCGGCACGCTGTGCAACAAGATGGCGCCCGCGCTGCGCCGCGTGTACGACCAGATGGCCGAGCCGCGCTGGGTGATCTCGATGGGGTCGTGCGCGAACGGCGGCGGCTACTACCACTACTCGTACTCGGTGGTTCGCGGCTGCGACCGGATCGTGCCGGTCGACGTCTACGTGCCGGGCTGCCCGCCGACGGCCGAGGCGCTGGTCTACGGCGTGATCCAGCTTCAGGCGAAGATCCGCCGCACCAACACCATCGCCCGTCAATAAGCCCCGAGCGTCCCCCAATATGGCAAGCAAAATCGAGACCCTCAAGGCCAACCTCGAAGCCGCGCTCGGCGCGCGCGTGGTGAGCCTTACCGAAGCGATCGGTGAACTGACGCTCGTCGTGAAGGCGAGCGATTACCTCGACGTCGCGACGACGCTGCGCGACGATCCGAAGCTGCGCTTCGAGCAACTGATCGACCTGTGCGGCGTCGACTACCAGACCTACGGCGACGGCGCCTACGACGGCCCGCGCTTCGCGGCCGTCACGCACCTGCTGTCGGTCACGAACAACTGGCGTCTGCGCCTGCGCGTGTTCGCACCCGACGACGATCTGCCGATCGTTCCGTCGCTCGTCGACATCTGGAATTCCGCGAACTGGTACGAGCGCGAGGCGTTCGACCTGTACGGCATCGTGTTCGAAGGCCACCCCGACCTGCGCCGCATCCTCACCGACTACGGCTTCATCGGCCATCCGTTCCGCAAGGACTTCCCGGTGTCGGGCTACGTCGAAATGCGTTACGACCCGGAAGAGAAGCGCGTCGTGTACCAGCCGGTGACGATCGAGCCGCGCGAAATCACGCCGCGCGTGATCCGCGAGGATCGCTATGGCGGTCTGAAACATTAAGGGGGCGTCATGGCAGAAATCAAGAACTACACGCTCAACTTCGGCCCGCAGCACCCGGCAGCGCACGGCGTGCTGCGCCTCGTGCTCGAGCTCGACGGCGAAGTCATCCAGCGCGCCGATCCGCATATCGGCCTGCTGCACCGCGCGACCGAAAAGCTCGCGGAAAACAAGACCTTCATCCAGTCCGTGCCGTACATGGACCGTCTCGACTACGTGTCGATGATGGTCAACGAGCACGGCTACGTGCTCGCGATCGAGAAGCTGCTCGGCATCACGGTGCCGGAGCGCGCGCAGTACATCCGCGTGCTGTTCGACGAAATCACGCGCGTGCTGAACCACCTGATGTGGATCGGCGCGCACGCACTCGACGTCGGCGCGATGGCGGTGTTCCTGTACGCCTTCCGCGAGCGCGAAGACCTGATGGACGTGTACGAAGCGGTGTCCGGTGCACGGATGCACGCGGCGTACTATCGTCCGGGCGGCGTCTATCGCGATCTGCCGGACGCGATGCCGCAATACAAGGCGTCGAAGATCCGCAACGAGAAGGCGCTCGCGAAGATGAACGAAGCGCGCAGCGGCTCGGTGCTCGATTTCATCGACGACTTCTTCACGCGCTTCCCGAAGTGCATCGACGAGTACGAAACGCTGCTGACCGACAACCGGATCTGGAAACAGCGTCTGGTCGGCATCGGCGTCGTGAGTCCGGAGCGTGCGCTGCAGATGGGCCTCACCGGCCCGATGCTGCGTGGCTCGGGCATCGCGTGGGATCTGCGCAAGAAGCAGCCGTACGAAGTGTACGACCGCATGGATTTCGACGTGCCGGTCGGCGTGAACGGCGATTGCTACGACCGCTATCTGGTGCGCGTCGAGGAAATGCGTCAGTCGGTCCGCATCGCGAAACAGTGTATTGAGTGGCTCCGCAAGAATCCGGGCCCCGTGATGACGGACAATCACAAGGTTGCGCCGCCGTCGCGCGTCGGCATGAAGACCAACATGGAAGACTTGATTCACCACTTCAAGCTCTTCACCGAAGGTTTCCATGTGCCGGAAGGCGAAGCGTACGCGGCGGTCGAGCATCCGAAGGGCGAGTTCGGCATCTATCTCGTGTCCGACGGTGCCAACAAGCCGTATCGTCTCAAGATTCGCGCACCGGGCTTCGCGCACCTGGCGTCGCTCGACGAAATGGCGCGCGGTCACATGATCGCCGACGCCGTCACCATCATCGGTACGCAGGACATCGTGTTCGGCGAAATCGATCGCTAATGGTCGCGCCGCCTGCGCGAGCGGGCGGCGAGCAGTAAGTCACACGCGATGCGCGCTGAACCGGCGCGGCTTCGCAAGCTGTCAACAGTGAGCGCCAGGTCTGCCGTCCACGCACGCCGTGCGGCAGGTTGTTCGTTCGGTAGGAATTGAAAGAGTCGTGTCTGAAAATGATCTCAGCTGAAGGCCTGAAGGAAATCGATCGAGCGTTGACGAAGTATCCCGCCGATCAGAAGCAGTCCGCCGTGATGTCGGCGTTGGCCGTCGCTCAGGAAGAGCATGGCTGGCTGTCGCCCGAACTGATGCAGTTCGTTGCGGACTATCTCGGCATGCCGGCCGTCGCCGTGCAGGAAGTCGCGACGTTCTACACGATGTACGAGCTCAAGCCGGTCGGCAAGCACAAGATCACGCTCTGCACGAACCTGCCGTGCCAGCTCGGACCGCACGGCGGTGCGGAGGCGACGGCCGACTACCTGAAACAGAAGCTCGGCATCGACTTTGGCGAGACCACGCCCGATGGCAAGTTCACGCTGAAGGAAGGCGAGTGCTTCGGCGCGTGCGGCGACGCCCCGGTGCTGCTGGTGAACAATCACAAAATGTGCAGCTTCATGAGCCGCGAGAAGATCGACCAGCTGCTTGAGGAGCTCTCGAAATGACGTCCCTCCACGACCGTCACATCAAACCGCTGATCCTCGCTGGTCTGAACGGCGAGAACTGGCATCTCGAAGACTACGTTGCGCGCGGCGGCTACAAGCAGCTGCGCCGCATTCTCGAAGAAAAGATTCCGCCCGAGCAGGTGATCGCCGACGTCAAGGCGTCGGGCCTGCGCGGCCGCGGCGGTGCGGGCTTCCCGACCGGCCTGAAGTGGAGCTTCATGCCGCGTCAGTTCCCGGGGCAGAAGTACCTCGTCTGCAACTCGGACGAAGGCGAGCCGGGCACGTTCAAGGATCGCGACATCCTGCGCTGGAATCCGCACGCGCTGATCGAAGGGATGGCCATCGGCGCCTACGCGATGGGCATCACGGTCGGCTACAACTACATCCACGGCGAGATCTTCGAAGTGTATCGACGCTTCGAGGCGGCGCTGGAAGAGGCACGCGCGGCCGGTTTCCTCGGCGACAACATCATGGGCTCGGAATTCTCGTTCCAGCTCCATGCGCACCACGGCTACGGCGCGTACATCTGCGGCGAGGAAACGGCGCTGCTCGAGTCGCTCGAAGGCAAGAAGGGCCAGCCGCGCTTCAAGCCGCCGTTCCCGGCGAGCTTCGGCGTGTACGGCAAGCCCACGACGATCAACAACACCGAGACGTTCGCCGCGGTGCCGTTCCTGCTCGCCGTCGGCCCGCAGAATTACCTCGAGCTCGGCAAGCCGAACAACGGCGGCACGAAGATCTTCTCGGTGTCGGGCGACGTCGAGCGTCCGGGCAACTATGAAGTGCCGCTCGGTACGCCGTTCGCGACGCTGATGGAGCTCGCCGGAGGGATGCGCGGCGGCAAGAAGATCAAGGCCGTGATTCCGGGCGGCTCGTCCGCACCGGTGGTGCCGGGCGACATCATGATGCAGACCGACATGGACTACGACTCGATCGCGAAGGTCGGCTCGATGCTTGGTTCGGGTGCGGTGATCGTGATGGACGAGACGCGCTGCATGGTGCGCTCGCTGCTGCGCCTGTCGTACTTCTACTACGAGGAATCGTGCGGTCAGTGCACGCCGTGCCGCGAAGGTACGGGCTGGCTGTATCGCGTCGTCAACCGTATCGAGCACGGCGAAGGCCGCCAGGAAGACCTGGATCTGCTCAATTCGGTCGCCGAGAACATCATGGGGCGCACGATCTGCGCGCTGGGCGACGCGGCTGCGATGCCGGTGCGCGGGATGCTCAAGCACTACTGGGACGAATTCGCGTACCACGTCGAGCACAAGCGCTGCATGGTCGGCGGTCACGCGCACGCGGCGGCGGCCTGACGCGAAACCGGTTGCGGAATTTGAGCGCACGGTCGGGCGAACGCGCGAACGGGCGGAAATAGGTTAAGGACCATTCACCATCATGGTTGAACTTGAAATAGACGGCAAGAAGGTCGAGGTGCCCGAAGGCAGCATGGTGATCCAGGCTGCGCACAAGGCGGACACGTACATTCCTCACTTCTGCTATCACAAGAAACTGTCGGTTGCGGCCAATTGCCGGATGTGTCTCGTCGAAGTCGAGAAGATGCCGAAGGCCGTGCCTGCCTGCGCGACGCCCGTGTCGGCCGGCATGATCGTGCGCACGCAGTCCGACAAGGCCGTGAAGGCGCAGCAGTCGGTGATGGAATTCCTCCTCATCAACCACCCGCTCGACTGCCCGATCTGCGATCAGGGCGGCGAATGCCAGCTGCAGGATCTCGCGGTCGGCTACGGCAAGTCGTCGTCGCGCTATTCCGAAGAAAAGCGCGTGGTGTTCCACAAGAACGTGGGCCCGCTGATCTCGATGGAAGAGATGTCGCGCTGCATTCACTGCACGCGCTGCGTCCGCTTCGGCCAGGAAATCGCCGGCGTGATGGAGTTCGGCATGCTCGGCCGCGGCGAGCATTCGGAAATCACGACGTTCGTCGGCAAGACCGTCGATTCCGAGCTGTCGGGCAACATGATCGACCTGTGCCCGGTCGGCGCGCTGACCAGCAAGCCGTTCCGCTACAGCGCCCGTACCTGGGAACTGTCGCGCCGCAAGTCGGTGAGCCCGCACGATTCCGTCGGCGCGAACCTCGTCGTGCAGGTGAAGAACAACCGCGTGATGCGCGTGCTGCCGTTCGAGAACGAAGCGATCAATGAGTGCTGGATTTCCGACAAGGATCGTTTCTCGTACGAAGGCCTGAACAGCGAAGAGCGCCTGACCAAGCCGATGCTCAAGCAGGGCGGCCAGTGGATCGAGACCGACTGGCAGACCGCGCTCGAATACGTCGCGAAGGGCCTGAAGGGCATCGCGGCCGATCACGGCGCGAACGCGCTGGCGATGCTGTCGAGCGCGCACAGCACGGCTGAAGAACTGTTCCTGCTCAAGCAGCTCGCAGACGAACTGAAGACGCCGAACGTCGATTTCCGTCTGCGTCAGCTCGATTTCTCGGCGCCCGTCGACGGCGCGCCGTGGCTCGGCATGCCGATCGCCGATCTGTCGAACGTGAACGCCGCGTTCGTCGTCGGTTCGGATCTGCGCCGCGATCACCCGCTGTTCGCAGCGCGCCTGCGTCAGGCCGCGAAGAACGGCGCGAAGATGCATTTCCTGCACGCGACCGGCGACGACGCCCTGATCCCGACCGCGCAGCGCATCGTCGCCGCGCCGTCCGCCTGGCTCGACGAACTCGCCGGCATCGCCGCGGCGGTCGCGCAACTGCGCAGCGTTGCGCTGCCGGACACGCTTGCGGGCGTCACGGCGTCGGCGGCCGCGCAGGCCGTCGCACAGTCGCTCGCGAACGGCGAGCGTCGCGTGCTGCTGCTCGGCAACGCGGCCGTCCGTCATCCGGAATTCGCGAAGCTGCACGCCGTCGCGCAGTGGATCGCCGACAACACCGGCGCAACCTTCGGCTTCCTGACCGAAGCGGCGAACACGGTCGGCGCGCACGTCGTCGGCGCACTGCCGGGCCACGGCGGGCTGAATGCGCGCGAAGCGTTCGCGCAGCCGCGCAAGGGCTACGTGCTGCTGAACGTCGAGCCGGAATTCGACACGGCCGATCCGGTGCAGGCGCTCGCCGCGCTGAACCAGGCCGAGATGGTCGTCGTGATGTCGCCGTTCAAGCACGGTCTCGACCATGCGGACGTGCTGCTGCCGATCGCGCCGTTCACCGAAACGGCCGGCACGTTCGTCAACGCGGAAGGCACCGTGCAGAGCTTCAACGGCGTCGTGCGTCCGCTCGGCGAAACGCGTCCGGCGTGGAAGGTGCTGCGCGTGCTCGGCAGCCTGCTCGGCCTGCCGAACTTCGAATACGAAACGGCGGAAGAAGTGCGCCTCGCCGCACTCGGCGAAGCAGGCGTCGCGAACCGTCTGTCGAACAAGACGTCGGTCGCGCCGGCGCGCGTCCCGGCGAAGGCCGCGAACGGCAGCTTCGAGCGCCTCGCCGACGTGCCGATCTATCACGCCGACGCACTCGTGCGCCGTGCGGGCGCGCTGCACCTGACGGCGGCCGCGAAGGCGGCGAACACCGTCGGCCTGCCGGCCGCGCTGTTCGACAAGCTGGGCTTGAAGGAAGGCGACGCGGTGCGCGTGCGCCAGGGCGAGCGTGCGGTGCAGTTGCCGGCCGTGCGCGACGCGAATCTTGCGGAGACGGTCGTTCGCGTGTCGGCGGCGACGCCTGCCGGTGCAGCGCTCGGCAGCCTGTCCGGTGAACTGGTGGTGGAGAAGGCGTAAATGAGCTTGTTCGATACGATCAACGCGGGCGGAGCCCAGCTTCTCGGCGTCGCATGGCCGACGGTGTGGGCGCTCGTGCGCATCCTCGTCGTCGCCGTCGTGATCCTGCTGTGCGTCGCGTACCTGATTCTGTGGGAGCGCAAGCTGATCGGCTGGATGCACGTGCGTCTCGGCCCGAACCGCGTCGGCCCGGCCGGTCTGCTGCAGCCGATCGCCGACGTGCTGAAGCTGCTGCTGAAGGAAGTGATTCAGCCGACCGCCGCGAGCCGCTGGCTGTACCTGATCGCGCCGATCATGACCGTCGTGCCGGCGTTCGCGGTGTGGGCGGTGATCCCGTTCCAGGCCGAAGCGGTGCTCGCGAACGTGAACGCGGGCCTGCTCTACGCGATGGCGATCTCGTCGATCGGCGTGTACGCGGTGATCCTCGCCGGCTGGGCGTCGAACTCGAAGTACGCGTTCCTCGGCGCGATGCGCGCCGCGGCGCAGATGGTGTCGTACGAAATCTCGATGGGCTTCGCGCTCGTGCTCGTGCTGATGACGGCCGGCAGCCTGAACCTGTCGGAAATCGTCAATTCGCAGCAGCACGGCTTCTTCGCCGGCCACGGCGTGAACTTCCTGTCGTGGAACTGGCTGCCGCTGCTGCCGGCCTTCGTCGTCTACTTCATCTCGGGCATCGCCGAAACGAACCGTCACCCGTTCGACGTGGTGGAAGGGGAATCGGAAATCGTCGCCGGTCACATGATCGACTACTCGGGCATGGCGTTCGCGCTGTTCTTCCTCGCCGAGTACATCAACATGATCGTGATCTCGGCACTGGCCGCGACGCTGTTCCTCGGCGGCTGGGACGCACCGTTCGAATTCCTGTCGTTCATCCCGGGCATCTTCTGGCTGGTGCTGAAGGTATTCGCGCTGCTGTCGGTGTTCATCTGGGTGCGCGCGACGTTCCCGCGCTTCCGTTACGACCAGATCATGCGCCTCGGCTGGAAGGTGTTCCTGCCCGTCACGGTGATCTGGGTGGTCGTGGTCGGCTTCTGGATGATGTCGCCGCTCAACATCTGGGTGAAGTAATCGGACGAAATCATGACGGCAATCCAACACTTCTTTAAGACCTTCTTCCTGACCGAACTGCTGAAGGGGCTCGCGCTGACCGGCCGTTACACGTTCCGGCGCAAGTTCACCGTGCAGTTCCCGGAAGAGAAGACGCCGATTTCGCCGCGTTTTCGCGGGCTGCACGCGCTGCGCCGCTACGAGAACGGCGAAGAGCGCTGCATCGCATGCAAGCTGTGCGAGGCCGTGTGCCCGGCGCTCGCCATCACGATCGAATCGGAAACGCGCGCGGACAACACGCGCCGCACGACGCGCTACGACATCGACCTGACCAAGTGCATCTTCTGCGGTTTCTGCGAAGAAAGCTGCCCGGTCGATTCGATCGTCGAGACGCAGATTCTCGAGTACCACGGCGAAAAGCGCGGCGACCTGTATTTCACGAAGGAAATGCTGCTCGCGGTGGGCGATCGCTACGAGAAGGACATCGCCGCGGCGAAGGCTGCCGACGCGCCGTATCGTTGATTGTGTTTGCAGTGCCGGCCCGCGCATCGGCGATGTACGGGCTGTGCCGCCGCGACGGGTGCGGCACGCGAGAGCGTCCCGCAAGCCGCGCCTGACTATGGCCTAACGATGAACCGGTAATCATGGAATTCACGACCGTACTGTTCTACATCTTCGCGCTGCTCCTGGTGGTATCAGGGCTGAAGGTGATCACTTCGCGCAACCCGGTGGCGTCTGCGCTTTTCCTTGTGCTGGCGTTCTTCAACGCCGCCGCGATCTGGATGCTGCTCGAAGCGGAGTTCCTCGCGATCCTGCTGGTGCTGGTCTACGTGGGCGCCGTGATGGTGCTGTTCCTGTTCGTCGTGATGATGCTGGACATCAACATCGACTTCCTGCGACGCGACTTCAAGCGCTTCGTGCCGATGGCGACCGTCGTCGGCGCGATCATCGTCATCGAAACGGCGCTGATCCTGTGGCGCGGCTACGGCGACACGCATGCCGTGCACGCGATGACGTCGGGTGCGACCGAAGGCTGGTCGAACACGCGCCTGATCGGCAAGGTCATCTACACCGACTACATCTTCGCGTTCGAAATCGCCGGCCTCGTGCTGCTGGTCGCGATCATCGCCGCGATCGGGCTGACCTCGCACAAGGGCAAGGACAGCAAGCGCCAGCGCGTGTCGGATCAGGTCAAGGTGCGTCGCAACGATCGCGTGCGCCTCGTGAAGATGGAAGCGGACAAGCCGCAGCCGGAAACGGCGCAGAGCGAAGCCGGTACGGGCGCGAACGGCTAAGCGGAGGAAAGGAAAACCATGTTGACTCTTGCTCACTACCTCGTGCTCGGCGCGATTCTGTTCGCGATCGCGATCGTCGGGATTTTCCTGAACCGCCGCAACATCATCATCATCCTGATGGCGATCGAACTGATGTTGCTCGCGGTGAACACCAACTTCGTCGCGTTCTCGCACTACCTCGGCGACGTGCACGGCCAGATCTTCGTGTTCTTCGTGCTGACCGTCGCCGCAGCGGAAGCCGCGATCGGTCTCGCGATTCTGGTGACCCTGTTCCGTAAGCTCGACACGATCAATGTCGAGGATCTCGATCAGCTCAAAGGTTAATTTCAGGCAACGCTGTTATGTCAACGACACTCAATGAAAACCTGCTGCTGGCGATTCCGCTCGCTCCGCTGGCCGGCTCGCTGATTGCGGGGCTGTTCGGGAACGCAGTCGGGCGCAAGGGCGCACACCGGATCACGATCCTCGGCGTATTGATCGCGTTCCTGCTGTCGGCGAAAGTCTTCGTCGACGTGATGGGCGGCGCAAGCTTCAACGCGACCGTCTACGAATGGATGCACGTCGGCTCGCTGAAGCTCGAAGTCGGCTTCCTCGTCGATTCGCTGACGGCGATGATGATGGTCGTCGTGACCTTCGTGTCGCTGATGGTGCACATCTACACGATCGGCTACATGTCGGAAGAGGACGGCTACCAGCGCTTCTTCTCGTACATCTCGCTGTTCACGTTCTCGATGCTGATGCTCGTGATGAGCAACAACTTCCTGCAGCTGTTCTTCGGCTGGGAAGCGGTGGGTCTGGTGTCGTACCTGCTGATCGGCTTCTACTTTACGCGTGAGAGCGCGATCTACGCGAACATGAAGGCGTTCCTCGTGAACCGCGTGGGCGACTTCGGCTTCCTGCTCGGCATCGGCCTGCTGCTCGCGTTCGCCGGCTCGATGAACTACGGCGAAGTGTTCGCGAAGCGCGCGGAACTCGCGAGCCTGCATTTCCCGGGCACCGACTGGGGCCTGCTGACGGTCGCCTGCATCTGCCTGTTCATCGGCGCGATGGGCAAGTCGGCGCAGTTCCCGCTGCACGTCTGGCTGCCTGACTCGATGGAAGGCCCGACGCCGATCTCGGCGCTGATTCACGCGGCGACGATGGTGACGGCCGGCATCTTCATGGTGTCGCGCATGTCGCCGCTGTTCGAGCTGTCGGATACCGCGCTGTCGTTCATCACGGTGATCGGTGCGATCACGGCGCTGTTCATGGGCTTCCTCGGGATCGTCCAGAACGACATCAAGCGTGTCGTCGCTTACTCGACGCTGTCGCAGCTCGGCTACATGACGGTCGCGCTCGGCGTGTCGGCCTACCCGGTCGCGGTGTTCCACCTGATGACGCACGCGTTCTTCAAGGCGCTGCTGTTCCTCGGCGCCGGCTCGGTGATCATCGGCATGCACCACGATCAGGACATGCGCAACATGGGCGGCCTGCGCAAGTACATGCCGATCACCTGGATCACGTCGCTGATCGGTTCGCTCGCGCTGATCGGTACGCCGTTCTTCTCGGGCTTCTACTCGAAGGACTCGATCATCGACGCGGTGAAGCTGTCGCACCTGCCGGGTTCGGGCTTCGCGTACTTCGCGGTCGTCGCGAGCGTGTTCGTCACGGCGCTGTACTCGTTCCGCATGTACTTCCTCGTGTTCCACGGCGAAGAGCGCTTCCGCCATCCGAAGCATCCGGAATCGCCGATGGGCATGGCGGCCGCGCACGGTCACGACGATCACGGCCATGGCGACCACGCGCACGAGCCGCACGAGACCCCGTGGGTCGTGTGGGTGCCGCTCGTCCTGCTCGCAATTCCGTCGGTGATCATCGGTGCGATCGCGATCGGCCCGATGCTGTTCGGCGATTTCTTCCAGCACGGCGTCGCGTTCGACAAGGTGATCTTCATCGGCGAAAACCATCCGGCGCTGGCCGAGATGGCCGAGGAGTTCCACGGCTGGGTCGGCATGGGCCTGCATTCGGTGTCGGGCCTGCCGGTGTGGCTCGCGCTGGCCGGTGTCGTCGTCGCGTGGTTCCTGTATCTGAAGCGTCCGGATCTGCCGGCGTCGATCCGCCGCGCGTTCGGTCCGATCTACACGCTGCTGGATAACAAGTACTACATGGACAAGATCAACGAAGTGGTGTTCGCCCGCGGTTCGGTGGCGATCGGCCGCGGCCTGTGGAAGGAGGGCGACGTCGTGGTGATCGACGGCCTCGTCAACGGCAGCGCCAAGTTCATCGCCTGGTTCGCCAGCGTGATCCGCTTCCTCCAATCCGGTTACATCTATCACTACGCGTTCGCCATGATCATCGGCATGCTGGGGCTCCTGACCCTGTTTGTAACGCTCGGCGGCAAATAAGGCGGGGGGACAACTAATGCACGCTTTTCCGATTCTCAGTACCGCGATCTGGCTGCCGATCGTTTTCGGCCTCCTCGTGCTCGCGGTCGGTAACGACAAGAACCCGGGGCCGGCACGCTGGATCGCGCTGATCGGCTCGCTGCTCGGTCTCGCCGTCACGATCCCGCTGATCACGGGCTTCGATGCGAGCACCGCCGCACTGCAGTTCGTCGAGCAATCGACGTGGATCGAACGCTTCCAGATCTCGTATCACCTCGGCGTCGACGGCATCTCGATGTGGTTCGTCGTGCTGACCGCGCTGATCACGGTGATCGTCGTGATCGCCGCGTGGGAAGTGATCACCGAGAACGTCGCGCAGTACCTCGCCGCGTTCCTGATCCTGTCCGGCATCATGATCGGCGTGTTCTCGGCGGCCGACGGCCTGCTGTTCTACGTTTTCTTCGAGGCGACGCTGATCCCGATGTACATCATCATCGGCGTGTGGGGCGGCCCGAACCGCGTGTACGCGGCGTTCAAGTTCTTCCTGTACACGCTGGCCGGCTCGCTGCTGATGCTGGTCGCGCTGATCTACCTGTACACCGAGACGCACTCGTTCGACCTCGCGACGTGGCAGAACGCGAAGATCGCGATGACGCCGCAGATCCTGCTGTTCATCGCCTTCTTCCTCGCGTTCGCGGTGAAGGTGCCGATGTGGCCGGTCCACACCTGGCTGCCGGATGCGCACGTGGAAGCGCCGACGGGCGGCTCGGTCGTGCTGGCGGCGATCATGCTGAAGCTCGGCGCGTACGGTTTCCTGCGTTTCTCGCTGCCGATCACGCCTGACGCGAGCCACTTCCTCGCACCGGTCGTGATCACGCTGTCGCTGATCGCGGTGATCTACATCGGCCTCGTCGCGATGGTGCAGGCCGACATGAAGAAGCTCGTCGCTTATTCGTCGATCGCGCACATGGGCTTCGTGACGCTCGGCTTCTTCATCTTCAACCAGCTCGGCGTCGAAGGCGCGATCGTGCAGATGATCTCGCACGGTTTCGTGTCGGGCGCGATGTTCCTCTGCATCGGCGTGCTGTACGACCGCGTGCACTCGCGCCAGATCGCCGACTACGGCGGCGTCGTCAACGTGATGCCGAAGTTCGCGGCGTTCGCGATGCTGTTCTCGATGGCGAACTGCGGCCTGCCGGGCACGTCCGGTTTCGTCGGCGAGTTCATGGTGATTCTCGCGGCCGTCCAGTACAACTTCTGGATCGCCTTCGGCGCGGCGTTCACGCTGATCCTCGGCGCGGCCTACACGCTGTGGATGTACAAGCGCGTCTACTTCGGTGCGGTCGCGAACGATCACGTCGCGAAGCTGAAGGACATCGGCCGCCGCGAATTCCTGATGCTCGCCGTGCTTGCCGCGTTCACGCTGCTGATGGGCCTGTATCCGAAGCCCTTCACCGACGTGATGCACGTTTCCGTGGAAAACCTCCTCTCCCATGTCGCGCAGTCGAAGCTGCCGCTGGCCCAGTAATCGCGAGCGGAGGAAATCAAGATCATGAACGCTCCTATGAATGTCCTGTTGCCTGACGCGCTGGTGATGGCCGCCATCATCGTCGCTTGGCTGAACGACACCTTTACCGGTGCATCCGGCCGCCGCCTCACGTATCTGATCGCGGTGGTCTCGTCGGTGGTCGCCGGCGTTTGGTTTGCGGTGCAGGCGCTCGATCCGCAGCATTACTACTTCTTCTCGCGGATGGTCGTCGTCGATGCGTTCGCGAGCGCGATGAAGGCGGTCGTGTCGCTCGGTTTCGCCGTGTCGCTGATCTATTCGCGCAAGTACCTCGAAGATCGCGACATGTTCCGCGGCGACGTGTTCCTGCTCGGCATGTTCTCGCTGCTCGGTCAGCTCGTGATGATCTCGGGCAACAACTTCCTGACGCTGTACCTCGGCCTCGAGCTGATGTCGCTGTCGCTGTACGCGGTGATCGCACTGCGCCGCGACGGTGCGGTGTCGAGCGAAGCCGCGATGAAGTACTACGTGCTGGGCGCGCTCGCTTCGGGCTTCGTGCTGTACGGGATCTCGATGCTGTACGGCGCGACGGGCGGCTCGCTCGATCTCGCCGACGTGTACAAGGCCGTGAGCAGCGGCGGCACCGAAGACGCGGTGCTGATGTTCGGCGTGATCTTCATCGTGGCCGGTATCGCGTTCAAGCTTGGCGCCGTGCCGTTCCACATGTGGGTGCCCGACGTCTATCAGGGCGCGCCGACCGCGATGACGCTGTTCGTCGGCGGCGGTCCGAAGGTCGCGGCGTTCGCCTGGGGGCTGCGTTTCCTGGTGATGGGCCTGCTGCCGCTCGCGCAGAACTGGCAGACCGCGCTCGTGATTCTCGCCGCGCTGTCGCTGATCGTCGGCAACATCACCGGTATCGTCCAGCGCAACATCAAGCGGATGCTCGCGTACTCGGCGATCTCGAACATGGGCTTCGTGCTGCTCGGCCTGCTCGCCGGCATCGTGAAGGGCGACGCGGCCGCACCGGCAAACGCGTACAGCTCGGCGATGTTCTACGCGATCGTCTACCTGATCACGACGCTCGGCTCGTTCGGCGTGGTGATGCTGCTCGCGCGCCGCGACTTCGAAGCGGACACGATCGACGACTTCAAGGGCCTCAACAAGCGCAGCCCGGTGTTCGCGTTCGTGATGATGGTGATGATGTTCTCGCTGGCCGGCATTCCGCCGACCGTCGGCTTCTACGCGAAGCTCGCGGTGCTCGAGGCGACCGTCAACGCGGGCCTCACGTGGCTGGCCGTGCTGGCCGTGATCACGTCGCTGTTCGGCGCGTTCTACTACCTGCGCATCGTCAAGCTGATCTACTTCGACGCACCGCAAGACTCGACGCCGATCGGCGGCGATTTCTGCAAGCGCACGATCCTGGTGCTCAACGGCATCGCGGTCGTCGTGCTCGGCCTGATCCCGAGCCCGCTGCTGACGGTGTGCCTGGACGCACTCCGTCACTCGCTGCCGACGCTGTAATGTCGGCCGCGGGCTGGTTTATCGTGCTGTTGGCGCTCGCGGGCGCCAACCTGCCGTTTCTGAACCAGCGCCTGTTCGCCGTCGTGCCGATCGGCGCGGCGAAGAAGGGCGCGTGGATCCGGATCGGCGAACTGATCGTGCTGTATTTCGTCGTCGGCGCGCTCGGCTTCTGGCTCGAATCGCGCGCCGGCAACCGCTTCGAACAAGGCTGGCAGTTTTACGCGATCACGTTCAGTCTGTTCGTCGTGTTCGCGTTTCCCGGCTTCACGTTCCAGTATCTCGTCAAACGACGCTGACAACGTCCCGGCCGCGCTCGTCGCGGCTTCGCACACGCGTGCGGCCGGGCGCAGTCCTTGCGCCCGGTTCGCATGACGGCCGGCGCAAGCACGTTTCCGGCGTGCCGGCCCTTCGTCGTCACGCCTCATCACGGAGCCGCCGATGGCCGAATTGCCCAATCACGACGCCGCACTCACCGAAACCTGCCTCGAAAGCGAATCGATCTTCGAAGGCGCGTTCCTGAAACTGAAGCGCGACACCGTCAGTCTGCCCGACGGCAAGCGCGCAACGCGCGAATACGTCCAGCACCCGGGCGCGGTGATGGTGATCCCGCTGTTCGACGACGGCCGCGTGCTGATGGAAAGCCAGTACCGCTACCCGATCGGCAAGGTAATGGCCGAATTCCCGGCCGGCAAGCTCGATCCGGACGAGGGCGCGCTCGCGTGTGCCGTGCGCGAACTGCGCGAGGAAACGGGCTATACGGCCCGCGAATACGTCTTCCTCACGCGGATTCATCCGATCATTTCCTACTCGACCGAATTCATCGACCTGTATCTCGCGCGCGGGCTGACCGCCGGCGAGCGCAAGCTCGACGACGGAGAATTCCTCGAAACCTTCACGGCGACGCTGCCCGACCTGCTCGAATGGGTGCGCACGGGCCAGATCAGCGACGTCAAGACGATCATCGGCACGATGTGGCTCGACCGCGTGCTGTCCGGCGCATGGCCGCTGGGCCCCGTTCTGACGCCTTGAACACAGCGTCAGCGGCGCGCGGAGCGGCGCGTTACAATTCGGTCACATGCGCGTCATCGCGCGCCCGATCGTGATTTAGCACGACCGTTCACAAAACCGTTTTTTGCGCTACACTCGTCACACGCCCTGATTCAGCATGAAGGTCCTCGATTTACAGTGCCCGCATGGTCATCGGTTCGAAGGCTGGTTCGCTTCGGCCGATGAATTCGAATCGCAGTTGTCCCGCAAGCTGGTCGAATGTCCGGTGTGCGGGACGACCGAGGTCAGCCGTATGCCGTCCGCGCCGCGCCTGAATCTGTCGGGGGCGACGCAGGCGCAGCCGGTCGATCCGCGTGCGCTGCAGGCGCAGGTGATGCGTGCGTTGCGCGAGGTGCTGGCGAAGACCGAGAACGTGGGCGAGCGCTTCGCCGAGGAAGCGCGGCGCATCCATTACAACGAAGCGCCGGCGCGCAGCATTCGTGGCGTCACGACGCCGGAAGATGCGCAAGCCTTGGTCGAAGAAGGCATCGATGTGATGCCGCTGCCGATTCCTGCCGCGCTGAAAGAACCGCTGCAATAACGTACGCAGTGTGTCCTTGCCCGGCCGGACGGCCGCGGCAAGCCTTGCCCGGGCCCGGTCCGCGCGTATGCGCCGCATCGGGTGGATCGCGAAGCATGGGCCAGTGCAGTACCGCCTCGGGTACGCGCGCTGGCGACAGGAGACACTGCGCATGGATCTGGATTATTCCCCCGCCGACGACGCATTCCGCGCCGACATCCGCGCGTGGCTCGAGGCGAACCTGCCTCGAACGCTGCGCGCGAAGGTTCTCGATCACAAACGACTCGATCGCGAAGACTACGCGAGCTGGCACCGCATTCTCGGCCGGCGCGGCTGGTCTGCGCCCGCATGGCCGGCCGAATACGGCGGGCCGGGCTGGAACGCGACGCAGCGACACATCTGGGACGAAGAGTGCGCGCGCATCGGGGCGCCGACCGTGCTGCCGTTCGGCGTATCGATGGTCGCGCCCGTGCTGATGAAATACGGCAGCGAGGCGCAGAAGCGCCATTACCTGCCGCGCATCCTCGACGGCACCGACTGGTGGTGCCAGGGCTACTCGGAGCCGGGTTCCGGGTCGGACCTCGCCTCGCTGCGCACGCGCGCCGAACGTCGCGGCGATCATTACGTCGTCAACGGCCAGAAGACGTGGACGACGCTCGGCCAGCATGCGGACATGATGTTCTGCCTCGTGCGCACCGATCCGTCGGCGAAAAAGCAGGAAGGCATTTCGTTCCTGCTGATCGACATGAAGACGCCCGGCATCACGGTGCGGCCCATCATCACGCTCGACGAAGATCACGAAGTCAACGAAGTGTTCTTCGAGGACGTCAAGGTGCCGGTCGAGAATCTCGTCGGCGACGAGAACCGCGGCTGGACCTACGCGAAATACCTGCTCGGCCACGAGCGCACGGGGATCGCGCGCGTTGGCGCATCGAAGCGCGAACTCGCGTTCCTCAAGCGCATCGCCTCGAACCAGCGCAAGAACGGCAAGCCGCTGCTCGCCGATCCGGTGTTCGCCGCAAAGGTCGCGGCGCTCGAAGTCGAGCTGATGGCGCTCGAGGTCACGGTGCTGCGCGTCGTGAGCCGCGAGACGAGCGGCAAGGGGCCGGGGCCGGAAGCGTCGATGCTGAAGATCAAGGGCACCGAGGTGCAGCAGGCGCTCACCGAGCTGATGTTCGAAGCGATCGGGCCGCTTGCCGCGCCGTTCGACGTGCCGTTTCTCGAAGGCGAGCGCGAGCACAGCATCGCGAATGACGATGATGCGGCGCCGCTTGCCGCGTACTACTTCAATTACCGGAAGACGTCGATCTACGGCGGCTCGAACGAAATTCAGAAAAACATCATCGCGCAGATGATTCTCGGGCTCTGAGCCGGGCTCACGCGATCGGAGACAACGATGGATTTCACCTTTACCGATGAGCAGCAGCAGTTCGCCGAGGCGCTTCGCCGTTATCTCGGCGAGCAGTACGGCTTCGATGCGCGTCAGGCGATCGTGCGCAGCGACGCGGGCGTGTCGGAAACGCAATGGCAGGCGTTCGCGGAACTCGGGCTGACCGCGTTGCCGGTGCCCGAGGCGCAAGGCGGTTTCGGCGGCGGCGCAGTCGACATGCTGGTCGCGATGCAGGAGCTCGGGCGTGCGCTCGTCGTCGAGCCTTACTGGGCGACCGCGGTCGGCGTCGAAGCGCTGCGCATCGCGGGTTCCGGCACCGGCGACGACGCGGCGCTGCTGGAAGCGGTCGCGCAGGGCCGCAAGCGTCTTGCCGTGGCATTTCACGAGCCGCATGCACGCTACGACCTGTTCGAGCTCGCGACGCGCGCGCACGAGCAGGGCGGCACGGTGCGACTGTCCGGCACGAAGTCGGTCGTGCAGCACGGTGCGCAGGCGCATGCGTGGATCGTTCCGGCGCGCGTCGACGACGGCGCGATTGCGCTGTTCGTCGTCGACCGCGAGACGGCCGGCGCGAAAGTCGTCGACTATCGGACCATCGACGGCCAGCGTGCGGCGACGATCGTATTCGACGATACGCCTGCGCGGCGGCTGACGGGCGGCGCGCGCGATGCGGCCGCACTCGAGCAGATCGCCGATTACGCGACGTTCCTGCTGTGCGCGGAAGCGGTCGGCGCGCTCGACGAGCTCAACCGTGCGACGGTCGACTACACGAAGACGCGCGAACAGTTCTGCATGCCGATCGCGCGCTTCCAGGTGCTGCAGCACCGGATGGTCGACATGCTGATTCACGCGGAGCAGGCGCGTTCGCTCACGTATCTCGCGGCCGTGCGTTATGCGAGCAGCGATGTCGATGCGCGACGCAAGGCCATCTCGGCCGCGAAGGCGCGTGTCGGTGCGGCGGCGCGCTTCGTCGGCCAGCAGGCCGTTCAGCTGCATGGCGGGATGGGCGTGACGAACGAAGTGGCGGCCGCACATCTGTTCAAGCGGCTGTCGATCATCGAAACGACACTCGGCGATACCGATCATCATCTTGCGCGCATCGCGGCGCTGCCCGACTTCGCGCAGACCGACGCGGCATGACGTCGGCGCGCCGGGCGCGCCAATCACCAGGAGACCCGCAGTGGGCATCAGCTACGAAGATCTCGAAGCCGGCAGTTCCGTCGAAATCGGCCGCTACACGTTCGAGGCAGACGACATCAAGACATTCGCATCGCGCTACGATCCACAGCCGTTCCACGTCGACGAAGCGGCCGCGCAGGCTTCGCCGTTCGGGGGCCTCGTCGCGAGCGGCTGGCATACATGTTCGGTCTTCATGGGCCTGCTCGTCCGACATCTCGGCACCGATTCGACGAGCATGGGCTCGCCCGGCATCGACGAGATCCGCTGGATCAAGCCCGTGCGCGCCGGCGACACGATCACGATGCATCAGAAGATCCTCGACAAGCGCGTGTCGGCGAGCAAGCCCGATCGCGGCATCGTGTCGACGGAATGGATCGGTGTGAACGGCAGCGGCGAGACCGTGATCACCGTGCGCTCGAAGGTGATCTTCGGGCTGCGTCATCCGGGAGGCGAGCAGGGATGACCGACGTTACGTTGCCGCTGATCGCGTCGGCGCAGGCGCTGCGCGCGCGGGTCGGCGAAGCGCCGCTCGTGAGCGGCTGGATCGAGATCGACCAGCGACGCGTCGACGGTTTCGCCGACGCGACCGGCGATCATCAATGGATCCACGTCGACCCCGAGCGCGCGCGACGCGAGTCGCCGTTCGGCGGCCCGATCGCGCACGGCTTTCTGACGCTGTCGCTGACTCCGGCGCTGATGACCGACGCGATGCGCTTCGAACAGAAGATGGGTGTGAACTACGGGCTGAATCGCGTGCGGTTTCTGAAGCCGGTGCCGGTCGGCGCACGCGTGCGCGCGTCGTTCGCGGTGAAGGAAGCGGCCGATGCGGCGCGAGGCGGCGTGCAGGTCACGTGGTCGGTCTCGATCGAAGCGGAGCGGCCCGACGGACCGCTCCCGGTCTGTGCGGCGGAATTCATCACGCTGCACTACTTCTGACGTGCTGACGCCGCACGGCCGCTGCCCAGCCGTGCGGCGGCGTGCCGCTCAGCGCTTCGCGTACTGCGTCGCGCCGAACAGCACCTCGCGCGCCTTGTCGTCCTGCAGCGCCTTGCGCAGCGACGCGAGCACCTCGACGCCGCGCTGCACGGCAGGGCGTGCGGCGATCGCTTCGTGCCAGCGCTTGACGTTCGGGAATGCGTCGAGCTCGATGCCCTGGTTCTGCCACGAACGCGTCCACGGGAACGTCGCGATGTCCGCGATCGTGTACGCGTCGCCGGCCAGATACTCGGATTCGCCGAGGCGCTTGTCCATCACGTTGTACAGCCGCTTCGCCTCGTTCGTGTAGCGGTTGATCGCGTACTCGATCTTTTCCGGCGCATAGATGCGGAAGTGATGCGTCTGGCCGAGCATCGGGCCGACGCCGCCCATCTGGAACATCAGCCACTCGAGCGTCGCATAGCGCGCAGCCGGATCCGTCGGCAGGAATTGGCCGGTTTTCTCCGCGAGATAGATCAGGATCGCGCCCGATTCGAACAGCGAGATCGGCTGCCCGCCCGGGCCTTCGTCGTCGACGATCGCGGGGATCTTGTTGTTCGGACTGATCTTCAGGAACTCGGCGTTGAACTGGTCGCCCGCGCCGATATCGATCGGATGCGCGCGATACGCGAGGCCGGTTTCCTCGAGCATGATGTGCACCTTGTGACCGTTCGGGGTCGCCCAGCTGTAGACGTCGATCATCGTCAAACTCCTTCGGTTCATCAACGGAAGCGGAAGCGGCGCGCGCGCCGCGGCAGGCGGTCATTACAGCACGGATCGATGCGCGCTGCAGGGCATGCCTCGACGCGCGCAGGGGCGCCGCGTGCACAGGCGGCGTGGCGTCAGCGCTTGTAGTGCGGCTGACGCTTATCGAGAAACGCGGTGATGCCTTCGAGCGCGTCCGGATGATGCAGCGACGCGACGAAATGATCGCGCTCCGTGCCGAGGTGCGACTCGAGCGGCTGCGCGAGCGCATCGTCGAGCAGCGTCTTGATGCGCGTCAGCGCATTCGGCGAGATGCCGGCGAGCGTGTCGGCCCACGCGAGCGCATCGCTCAGCGCGGCGCCCGGTGTCGCGAGCCGGTTGACGACGCCAAGCGCATGCAGGCGTTCCGCGGCGACCGGCTTGCCTTCGAGCAGAATCTCGGCCGCCAGCGCGCGCGGCAACGCACGGGCGAGGAACCACGAACCGCCGCCGTCGGGCGTGAGGCCCACCCGCGCGTATGACATCGCGAACTTCGCGTCGTGCGCGGCAACGATCAGGTCGCAGGCGAGTGCGAGCGAGAAGCCCGCGCCGGCCGCCGCGCCTTCGACTGCGGCGATCACCGGTTTCGTCGACGCGTGGAGCGCGGCCACCCACGCGGCGAGCTGATCGATGCTGGCGGCCTGGAACGACGGGTCCTTCGATCGGTTGTCGAGCAGCCGGTTCAGGTTGCCGCCGGCGCAGAAGAAACGATCGGCACCCGTGAGCACGACCGCGCGAATGCTCGGGTCGCGCTCGGCGGTCGCGAGCGCTTCGACGCCGGCCGCGTACATGTCGGGATGCAGCGCGTTGCGTGCGCCGGGATTCGAGATCGTGAGGACGAGCGTCGATTCGCTCTCGGGCGGGCGCGTGGCCAGCAGTTCGGCACTCATGCGAGCGTGTCTCCATCGGATGGCGAGGCGGCCGCGCCGCGTTCGGTGCGGCGGCAGACGAAGCGGCTGCTTCGGCGGATGCAATGTTGTCGTGACGGCGTGAAACTGCTTTAGACTAGCACGAACGTGCTTTTTCAGCGCGACATCCCCGGCGCGGCGAACCGTGTGCGACCGTGCCGACAACGAAGGAGACTCCGATGCTACAGCTGTGCGGTATTCCGTTGTCGAACTACTACAACAAGGTGAAGTTCGTGCTGCTGGAGCACGACATTCCGTTCGAGGAATGCGCATGCAGTCTGCCGATCACGGATCCGGCGCGGCTCGCCGATTCGCCGCTCGGCAAGATTCCGTTTCTGAAAACCGAAGAAGGCGCGCTGTTCGAGTCGCAGGCGATCGTCGAGTATCTGGCGGCGCGCTATCCCGAGAAGCCGATTTTTCCGTCGGGCGCATTCGCGGCCGCGAAGGTGCGCGAACTCGTCCAGACGCTCGAGCTGTACATCGAGTGGACCACGCGCGAGGTCTATGCGGAAGCGTTTTTCGGCGGCAAGGTCAGCGACGGCACGAAAGCGCACGTCGAGAAGCGGCTGCCGCGCGCGATCGACGCGTTCAAGCGGATGACGCAGTTCTCGCCGTACGTACTCGGCGATTCGTTCGGTCTCGCCGATATCGCGGCATCGATCCATTTGCCGATCGTCGCGATGGCGACGAAGACGATCTTCGGCCGCGATTTCGTGCTCGATGCGGGCATCGACTGGAAGGCGCATGCGAAGAAGGTCGGCGAGCGACCGGCTGCGCAGCGCGTCGCGGCGGACCGCAAGGCCTACATGGAGGCTGCGAGCGCCGCGCGCGCGTAAGCGGCGCTCGAGCGGTGCCGGTGGCCGCGTCGCATGCGGGCGCGGCATCGCCAGGCGCCGCGCGCCGACGAGTGCCGCGCCCGGCCGGCGCGTTACAGGCGCGCGAGCCGCTCGAGCGCGGTCGCGAGCGTGCTCTCCTGCTTCGCGAAGCAGAAGCGCACGACGCCCGACTCGTGCGGCTCGTGATAGAACGCCGACACCGGAATCGCGGCCACGCCGATTTCCGACGTCAGCCACTTCGAGAATTCCGCTTCCGGCAGATCGCTGATCGCCGAATAGTCGACGCACTGAAAGTACGTACCCGAGCACGGCAGCAGCTTGAAGCGCGTGCGTTCGAGGCCCGCGCGGAAGAAGTCGCGCTTGTTCTGATAGAAGCCCGCGAGCGTCAGGTACGGCGCCGGATCGCGCAGATAGTCGGCGAGGCCGATCTGCATCGGCGTATTGACCGTAAACACGTTGAACTGATGGACCTTGCGGAATTCGGCAGTCAGCGCGGCCGGTGCCGCGACGTAGCCGACCTTCCAGCCCGTCACGTGATACGTCTTGCCGAAGCTCGACACGATGAAGCTGCGTGCGGCGAGTTCCGGATAGCGCGCGACGCTTTCGTGACGCTCGCCGTCGTAGACCATGTGCTCGTACACCTCGTCCGACAGGATCAACACGTTGGTGCCGCGCACGATGTCCTCGAGCTTGCGCATGTCCGCTTCGCGCCACACGGTGCCGGTCGGGTTGTGCGGCGTGTTGATCAGGATCATCCGCGTGTTCGGCGTGATCGCGGCCGCGAGACGGTCGAATGGAATCGCGTAATCCGGCGCTTCGAGCGTGACGAAGACGGGCTTGCCGCCGGCGAGTTCGATCGACGGCAGATAGCTGTCGTAGGTCGGCTCGACGACGATCACTTCGTCGCCCGGATGCACGGCGCACAGGATGGCCGTCAGCAGCGCCTGCGTCGCGCCGGCCGTCACGGTGATTTCGGTGCTGGCATCGTAGCGGCGGCCGTAGAGTTGCGCGATCTTGTCCGCGATCGCTTCGCGCAGCGGCGCGACGCCCGCCATCGGCGGGTACTGGTTGTGGCCGCTGCGCATCGCGGCCGCCACTGCGTCGACGATGCGCGGGTCGCAGTCGAAATCCGGAAAGCCCTGCCCGAGATTCACCGCGCCTTTTTCGGCGGCGAGCGCGCTCATGACCGTGAAGATCGTCGTGCCGACGTTCGGCAGGCGCGACGGGAAAACGGGGGACGTTGGCATGTCGGAGGGAGCGTTCATCGGTACGGTCGAAGTGGTGATGCCGGCAGCGTCAGGCCGGCGTGACAGTGGCGGCCGTTGCGGCGGCGAGCGCGCAGGCCTCGGTAAACGGTGCGGGTTGCGCGATGCGGAAGCCGAAATCGCGCGCCGTGCGCTTCGCGAGCTTCAGCAGCGCGCGGTCTTTCGACACGAGCCACTCGGCCTGCGCGGCGCGGGCGAGCTCGAGAAATTTCTGGTCGTCGCGGTCCTTGCATTTCGGCAGCGGCGGCGCGTCTGTGTCGGCCGGCGCAGGTTCTACGACGTGCGCGAGGCGCGCGACCGTCGCGAGCGCGGCCGCCTTGTCGATCGCGCGCGCGCGAAACTGCGGATAGTCGAGCACATGCTCGAGCTCCGTCAGGCACCGCCCGTCGATGACGGCCGCGAGCGTGCCGCATTCGAGCGCGGCGAGAATCGGCCGCGTGGCCGGATCGTCGAACACGAGGATGTCGATCCACACGTTCGAGTCGAGCACGACGCGGCGCGCGGCGGGCGGGGCGAGGGAGCTGGGCATTCGTTACAATCGGTGGTTTTCGTCTGACCGCACGGCACGGCGTGCCAGCGAGCCTCTATGATAATCGTTCTCTCTCCCGCCAAATCCCTCGACTACGAGACGCCCGCCCACGTGCAGTCTTACACGCAGCCTGCATTTGTCGACGACGCGTCGGAACTGATCGCGGGCCTGCGCAAGCTGTCGCCGCAGGACATCGCGACGCTGATGGACATCTCCGATCCGCTCGCGCGGCTGAACTACCAGCGCTACGCGGACTGGTCGCCGATCTTCACGCCCGCCAATTCGAAGCAGGCCGTGCTGGCGTTCAACGGCGACGTGTACGAAGGATTCGACGCGAAATCGCTGTCGGCCGCCGATCTCGACTATGCGCAGCAACACGTGCGCGTGCTGTCGGGCTTGTATGGCCTGCTGCGTCCGCTGGACCTGCTGCAGCCGTACCGGCTCGAGATGGGCACGCGCTTCGCGAATACGCGCGGCAAGGACCTGTACGCGTTCTGGGGCGACCGCATCACGCGCGCGCTGAACGAGCAGCTCGAGACGCGCCGTGGCGCATCGCGCGTGCTGATCAACTGCGCATCGACCGAGTACTTCAAGTCGGTCAAGCCGAAGCTGCTGGCCGCGCCGGTCATTACGCCGGTGTTCGAGGACTGGAAGGGCGGCCGCTACAAGATCATCAGCTTTCACGCGAAGCGCGCGCGCGGGCTGATGGCGCGGTATGTCGTCGAGAACCGCATCGCCGAGCCGAAGGCGCTGCAGGCGTTCGCGATGGAAGGCTATGCGTTCGACGCGGCCGCGTCGAACGACTCGACTTACGTATATCGCCGGCGTGTCGGCGAGTGACCCTGCCGGCCGTTCACGAGACGGCCGGCGCATGCATGAGGCGCGGCGCGCGGCACACCGCGCGTGACGGCCGCTCAAGGAGAAACGGATGGCTCTTTCGATCACCAGCAACTTCGACGCGGGCGCAATCGACGTCGTATCCTGCGACAGCCCGGACGCGATCCGGCTGCGCGTGCGCGGCGACAATCGCTCGGAATTCGCGCAGTGGTTCTATTTCCGCCTGACGGGCGCGCGCGGCGAGCGCTGCGTGATGACGTTCGAGAACGCCGCGCAGTGTGCGTATCCGTCCGGCTGGCGCGACTACCGCGCGGTTGCGAGCTACGATCGCGTCGACTGGTTCCGCGTGCCGACGACGTTCGACGGCCGCACGATGACGATCGACCATACGCCCGAATTCGACAGCATCTACTACGCGTATTTCGAACCGTATTCGGAAGAGCGCCACGCCGCGTTTCTCGGTGCGGTCCAGCAGTTGCCGCAGGCGAGCGTCGTCGAACTCGGCCGTACGGTGGAAGGCCGCCCGATGTCGCTGCTGACGCTCGGTACGCCGGAAACCGATGGCGCGCCGAAGAAGAAGGTGTGGATCATCGCGCGGCAGCATCCGGGCGAGACGATGGCCGAATGGTTCGTCGAAGGGCTCGTGAAGCGGCTGGCCGGGTGGGGCGACTGGGCCGGCGATCCGGTCGCGCGCAAGTTGTACGATCGCGCGATCTTTCATATCGTGCCGAACATGAATCCCGACGGCAGCGTGCACGGCAATCTGCGCACCAATGCGGCTGGCGCGAATCTGAATCGCGAATGGATGGCGCCCGATACCGAGCGCAGCCCCGAGGTGCTCGCGGTGCGCGATGCGATTCATGCGATCGGCTGCGACATGTTTTTCGACATCCACGGCGACGAGGATCTGCCGTACGTGTTCGTCGCCGGCTCCGAGATGCTGCCGAGCTTTACCGAGCAGCAGCGCAAGGAGCAGGACGCCTTCATCGAAGCGTTCAAGGTCGCGAGCCCCGACTTCCAGACCGAGCACGGCTATGCGGCGAGCAAGTACAAGGAGGATGCGCTGAAGCTCGCGTCGAAGTACGTCGGACACCGGTTCGGCTGTCTGTCGCTGACGCTCGAGATGCCGTTCAAGGACAACGCGAATCTGCCGGACGAACGCGTCGGCTGGAACGGCGAACGTAGCGCGGCGCTCGGCGCGGCGATGCTGGCGGCGATCCTGAAGCAGATCGAGACGTTCGCGTAAACGCATTGTCGGTAACGAAAAAGCCGGCCGCATCGAACGATGCGCCGGCTTTTTCGCTTCTGTCGTTGCCGCTCCGTCGCGTCAGTACTTCTTCGCGGTCTTTTTCTTGACGGCTTTTTTCGTCGCGGTCGATTTTTTCGTGACGGCCTTTTTCGCGGGACGCCCGGTCGCCTTGGCCTTCACCTTGCCCTTGTGCGACTTGCCCTTGAATTTCTTCGTCGACGGTGCCGGGCGCTCGACGCGCGGCTTGAGCGGCGGAACGGGATCGTTCCAGCTGAACGCGAGCATCTGCTGACCGACATAGCCACAGCGAAACTTCAGCGGTTCGGGATCGCCACCGTTCGTGCGAATGCCGAGCCCGTCGACGGTGACGATGTTGTCGACCTTCACGCGCTGCTTGCCTTGATCGAACGAATCGTTCCACGGCGTGATCGTCGCGTTGCCGTTTTCGAATGCATTCGGCGCAAAGTCGACGCGATCGAATGCGGTCGACGTGCTTGCGATGAAGCTGCCGTGCGCGGCGCAGTCGGCGACGAGCGGATCGGCGTGCATTTCGTTGACGAATTTGTTGATCAGCTCGGAACGCTGGTCGAGAAGGTCGGCGAAGACCGGTGCCGGAAGTGCAAGCGACAAGCCCGCGACACAGGCCGCCAGCTTGCCGAGCGTCCGGACGATCCGGAGCGAGGCAGTTGAGCTGTCCATCTGGTTATTGGTGAGGAGCGAATGAGGCATCGGGCAGGTATAGAGGCCCGATGAAGAACAGGAGTTCAATCTTAGCGTAAAAAAGTAGCGCGGCAGTAGACGGGCGACTCGCCCGCCCTGCGCAAGCGATACGCGCCGGCGCCGCGGGCGCGGCACGTTCACGCGCGCGGGCCGCCCAGACGATAACGGCGGACGTCGAACGTGGTGACCCACGCGGGACGATAGACGGCGATCAACGCGGTCGTCATGCCGGTGAACCAGGCTTCGCCGAGCGCGAGCAGTGCCGTGTTGAACAGGTAGCCGCCCGGAATCACGACAGGCGCGCCGTTGGCAAGCGCGAGCTGCACGCCGGCCGCCGCGGCCGCAGCTGCAACGATCGCGACGGCCGGCGACACGAAACCCTGGCCCGCGATGAACGACAGCAGATTGTGCGGCAACCATGCGATGGCCGCGCGCTGCAGCAACGCGGATACCGCGACGGGCAGCGCGCCGTAGACGAGGTAGGTCAGACCGACCCCTTGCCACGATGCATCGAAGATGACTGCGGCGATCGCCGTGACGGCGCCCATCGCGACCAGCGCGAGCGTCCAGTCGAACAGCGTGACGAGCAGCGTCGCGCCGAGCAGATGCATGACGACACCGTCCTCCAGCCATGCGTTGGACGCCCAGAGAACGGTGATGGCCGTCACGAGTGCGAGCCAGACATGCTGCAGCGTCGCATCGTGCAGGCGGACGAACGGGCGCTTCCAGAACGCGAGCGCGAGCAGCGCCGCGGCGGCGATCCAGCCACCGATGCCAACCCAGAGCGGAAGCGGTGTGAAAAGAAAACCCATGCGTCCATATTACTCGTTGAGCATCAAAGGTGGGAATCCGCACACGTCGACCGTCGCAATATCGAGACTGTTCGTCTAGTGGCTGCGCCGGAAACGGGGCAGCGCCTCGGCGGCGAGCGGCAGTTCCGGATCGTCGACGGTCGCGCTCGGCAGCGGGTACGGGCGCGTGTTCCGTTGTGCGCGCAGCGGGACCGGGCCGCGTTCCCCGAGCACAGGCTTGCGCGCGCGATCGCGGTCCGCGAGCAGCACCTCGAGGTGCGGCGACAGCCAACCGTTGTAGATGGCGACCGCGGCGGCGCGGTTCGCGGCGCCGAGCTGCTGGAAGATGCTCGCGAGATGGATCTTCACGGTGCCTTCGCTGATGCCGAGCGTGCGCGCGATCATCTTGTTCGTGCTGCCCATATGGACGAAGCGCATGATCTGCGCTTGTCGCGGCGACAGCAGACCGGCCGGCGAGCGGCGCGGCAACGCGTTCGCGAGTGTCTGGAAACGCGCATCGTGACGGGTGACGGCCGCGGACGGCAGCAGCCGCAGGGCGATCGGCGGAATATAGTGACCGCCGAGCAGCACCATCTCGAGCGCGCGAACCAGCAGATGCGGACGCGTGGCGTGCGGTATCACGCCCGCGACGCCATAGTCGAAGAAGTTCTGAACCGCTTCCGGGGTCGTGTCGCCGATCAGCATCGCGACGGGCGTCGGCGAACAGGCCGTGCACAACGCCTGGAGTTCGCTGACCTTTCCGACGTCCAGCCAGTCGATCGCGACGAGATCGAAGCGCTGCGTGCGCAGCAGGCGGCGCGCCTGGAAACCGTCCGGCGCGTCGTTGATACGCGCGTGACGATCGATCTGCCGCAACAGGGCCTTCAGCCCGTCACGCCGCTCGGCATCCGAATTGACCACCAGGAACCGCATATTCAGCCTCCTTACGAATGTGTCGTTGATCTGTCGGCAAGCATGTCGAGCGCCGATCATGACAAATACCTTACACGTTGTCTGCTTGGCTGAATGGCTTAGGAGAAGTTCGAAATTTGGCGGCAGAGGAGGCAGACAAGAAAAAAGCCGCTTCCGCACGGGGCGGAAGCGGCTTACGCGATGGCTCGTTGCGGGTCGTGGCGGCCCGCGCCGGCGATCAGTGGAAATGCGGCTGCGCAGGCGACGCGTCTTCCGGCATCTCGGCATGGACGATTTCGCCGAGCGGATCGGCATAGAGCGGCACGCCGCAATCGTCGCAGTATTCCGGCTCGAAACGCCCGGCGTGCCGGCGGATGTCCGTGACGCCGCATTCCTTCAGCAGGCTCACGATTTCCTCGAGCGGGCCGTCGATCGGCGCTTCGCCCTCGAGCGTCGCGCTGTCGATCGACACGTCGCCGTTCTCGCGGCCGTACAGCGGCCACACGACGCCATAGATCACGTCGTTGCTGCCGCGCCGCGTGAAGCCGACGCGGTATTCGTCGATGCGTCGGTCGCCGAAGCCGGCGACGACCGCGCGCAGTTCCTGCGGCGCTGCACCAAGTGTGTCGAAAAGATAACGAATCGCGGTACGGACCGTGTGAGGACGTATGCGTTCGTCCGCATCGCGGCATGCCGAATAGTACGCGTCCGGAAGCAGGCACTCGAACTCGCAGCCGGGCAGTGCGAGCGACAGGTTCGGGCCGCCCTGGGCCGTCCATTGCTCGAGACACTGGCCGCGCTCGATGCGGTTGCCGTGCTCTTCTTCCTGCCAGCGGAACAGCGGTGCGCCGGCGGGTGCGGCGACGACCGCGAGCAGGAAGCGCGGGTCGGCCAGGATCGGGGACGTTTCCGGCAGGTCGCCGAAATTGAGCTTGGCCGCATGCTGGCCGAGGGCCGCATGCGCGAGCTGCTGCGCGAGCCGGTAGGTTTCGACGTGGTGCCGCGGCAGTTGATCGATGCTGTACATGAACGGCGCGAGCCCGACCAGCGTACCGTTGGCGAGCACGTGGGCCTGCAGGTGCGCACGCAGTGCGTCGGCGATGTCGCTCTTGAGCGGACCCGACGGAATCACATAGCGCGTCCAAGCGAGCACGGGCACCGCGACGAGCAGCGCATCGTACGGCTGGCCGTCGTGCTCGATCACCATCGACTCGCTGTGCGTTTCGGCCATGTCGGCGAGCGCACCGTAGGCGTCGGGATGATTCTGTTGCAGATGGTCGAGCGCTGCGTCGAGCGTGGTCTGGTTGCCGTTGCGAACGATCTTGGCAAGCAGGGCATCGAGCTTCGCTTCCCAGAAGCGGTCTTCGATGCGGCTGCCCGAAGCGAAGAGCGCAAGCGACAGGCCGACGAGTTTGTCGGCATCGGGGGGAAGACGTTTGGCGATTCGCTGGCGCATATTAAATACGTATAGAAAGAGGCGAAGAACCTCACATTCTAGTCCGTTCTGCGCGCCATAAGCGCTGTCGTGCTACTCGGCGGTCTCGGTGCGATGAAATCGCGGGGATCAAAAAAAGTGCGTCGACCCCCTTGCGCATCCCGCGTGGGCTGCATAGAATCACGCCTCTTTCGCGCTAACGGAAACGCGGCGCGGAAGGGGAAGCGGAGTCGGACGTGCGCTGCAGCATAGAGCGCCGGCCCGATGAAGGAAGAAGAACCCCGCAGTCGCAACGATGTAGTGAAAAAAGTTGTTGACGAGCTGCGAAACAGTGTTCATAATCTCGCTTCTCTGCTGCTGACAACGCAGCGCTGCTGAGCAAGACGATCTGCTCGCAGACATGTTCTTTAAAAACTAACAGCCGATAAGTGTGGGCGCTTGATGTGAGCGAGACCTGATCTTCGGATCGGGATAGCAAAAGTATCAAGAGTCTCACACTAAAGTAAGTCAGGTTTATGAAGCAATTCATATGACCTGTCAGCTTTGAGTGAGCGACCGGTTCGCAAGAACCGAAAACAGTAACAGGTTTGAACTGAAGAGTTTGATCCTGGCTCAGATTGAACGCTGGCGGCATGCCTTACACATGCAAGTCGAACGGCAGCACGGGTGCTTGCACCTGGTGGCGAGTGGCGAACGGGTGAGTAATACATCGGAACATGTCCTGTAGTGGGGGATAGCCCGGCGAAAGCCGGATTAATACCGCATACGATCTACGGATGAAAGCGGGGGACCTTCGGGCCTCGCGCTATAGGGTTGGCCGATGGCTGATTAGCTAGTTGGTGGGGTAAAGGCCTACCAAGGCGACGATCAGTAGCTGGTCTGAGAGGACGACCAGCCACACTGGGACTGAGACACGGCCCAGACTCCTACGGGAGGCAGCAGTGGGGAATTTTGGACAATGGGCGAAAGCCTGATCCAGCAATGCCGCGTGTGTGAAGAAGGCCTTCGGGTTGTAAAGCACTTTTGTCCGGAAAGAAATCCCTGGCTCTAATACAGTCGGGGGATGACGGTACCGGAAGAATAAGCACCGGCTAACTACGTGCCAGCAGCCGCGGTAATACGTAGGGTGCGAGCGTTAATCGGAATTACTGGGCGTAAAGCGTGCGCAGGCGGTCTGTTAAGACAGATGTGAAATCCCCGGGCTCAACCTGGGAACTGCATTTGTGACTGGCAGGCTAGAGTATGGCAGAGGGGGGTAGAATTCCACGTGTAGCAGTGAAATGCGTAGAGATGTGGAGGAATACCGATGGCGAAGGCAGCCCCCTGGGCCAATACTGACGCTCATGCACGAAAGCGTGGGGAGCAAACAGGATTAGATACCCTGGTAGTCCACGCCCTAAACGATGTCAACTAGTTGTTGGGGATTCATTTCCTTAGTAACGTAGCTAACGCGTGAAGTTGACCGCCTGGGGAGTACGGTCGCAAGATTAAAACTCAAAGGAATTGACGGGGACCCGCACAAGCGGTGGATGATGTGGATTAATTCGATGCAACGCGAAAAACCTTACCTACCCTTGACATGGTCGGAATCCTGAAGAGATTCGGGAGTGCTCGAAAGAGAACCGGCGCACAGGTGCTGCATGGCTGTCGTCAGCTCGTGTCGTGAGATGTTGGGTTAAGTCCCGCAACGAGCGCAACCCTTGTCCTTAGTTGCTACGCAAGAGCACTCTAAGGAGACTGCCGGTGACAAACCGGAGGAAGGTGGGGATGACGTCAAGTCCTCATGGCCCTTATGGGTAGGGCTTCACACGTCATACAATGGTCGGAACAGAGGGTTGCCAACCCGCGAGGGGGAGCTAATCCCAGAAAACCGATCGTAGTCCGGATTGCACTCTGCAACTCGAGTGCATGAAGCTGGAATCGCTAGTAATCGCGGATCAGCATGCCGCGGTGAATACGTTCCCGGGTCTTGTACACACCGCCCGTCACACCATGGGAGTGGGTTTTACCAGAAGTGGCTAGTCTAACCGCAAGGAGGACGGTCACCACGGTAGGATTCATGACTGGGGTGAAGTCGTAACAAGGTAGCCGTATCGGAAGGTGCGGCTGGATCACCTCCTTTC
>NZ_JBQYLP010000005.1:175556-180435 GCF_052683555.1 Burkholderia sp. BC1 | reverse complement strand
TACGGCTCAATAGCCTACTTCAGGGAGGACCACTTTTCAGGGGGCAGACCAAAGCTCGCGTTCTCGGTCGGCCGGATGGCGGCCGGCGATGCACCGGGCCTCGATGCGCTGTGGAACGCGCGCCATGCGGTCGCCGTGCATGCCGCGCCGCAGACGCTCGACGAATTGATCGCCGATCGCGAAGCGCGCCTGCACGCCTACGGCGGCGCGCGCTACGTCGAGCGCTACCGTGCGCTCGTGAATGCGGCGCGCGCGAAGGGCGACGATGCGCTGACGCACGCGGTCGCGACGACGTTCTATCGGCTGCTCGCGGTCAAGGACGAATACGAAGTCGCGCGACTGTATGCGGACGACGCGTTCCGCGCCTCGCTCGAAGCGCAGTTCGAAGGCGTGCCGGGGCAGGACTATCGCGTGAAGTTCAACCTCGCGCCGCCGACGGTCGCGAAGGCCGGCAGCGACGGCAGCGCGCCAAAAAAGCGCGTGTTCGGCCAGTGGATGTGGCCGGTGCTCGGGATGCTCGCGCGTGTGCGCACTCTGCGCGGCACGTGGCTCGATCCGTTCGGCCGCACGGTCGAGCGCCGCATGGAGCGCGCGCTTGCCGACGACTACGAAACGACGCTCACGCGTGCATTCGCGGCGATGACGGCCGACAACGCGGCGCGCGTCGTGCAGCTCGCGGATCTGCATGCGCGCGTACGCGGCTTCGGCCACGTGAAGCTGCGCAATCTCGCCGGCGTGAAGCGCGCGGAACGCGAACTCGCGCTGCAGCTCGGTATCGACGCGGCCACGAGCGCGGCCGTGCGCGAGGCGCTCGACGAGCTCAAGGGCGCGGGCATGCTGAAGGGGATTCCGGTCGTCGTCGCGAAGTAAGCGCGGCACGCGGCGCCGGCGCGCCGCAAACGAAAAACGGCGATGCGCGCGTGCGACATCGCCGTTTTTTCATGGCGGGCGCGGCGCGTGCCGCGCGTCGCCGTTCAGACGATCCCTTTCTTGCGCGTCGACAGCGCGGTTTCCGACAGATCGATTTCGCGGATCAGCTTCGTCAGCGTCTCGTCGGAGATCTTGCTTTCGGTACGCAGCCGATACAGCATCGAGCGCTCCGCGCGCACGGCCGCGATCCGCATCTGCAGCTCCATCGTTTCCGCCTGCTTCGCTTCGGCGCGCGGCGTCGGCCCGTCCTCGGCGAGCGCGGCGAGCCGGCGCCGATACTGATCCATCACGCGCGCGGAGATGTCCGCGCAGCGCGCGGCGCCCGATTCGTCGAGTTCGGCCGAGATCGCGTCGTGCGACGCGTCGATCGCGCGGATCGCGGCTTGAGCGGCCGCGGCGCGCGCCGCGCGTTCCTCGCCGGCGAGCGGATTGCGCGTCGTGCGCACGCCGCGCAGCAGCAGCGGCAGGCCGATCACCGCGACGATGAGCGAACCGAGAATCACGGCCGACGCGATGAAGATCGCGGTATCGCGGCCCGGCAGCGGCGCGCCGCTCGACAGCGCGACCGGAATCGACAGCACGCCGGCGAGCGTGACCGCGCCGCGCACGCCGCCGACCGTCATCACCGCGATCGTGCGCACGCCGGCCATCGTGCCCGCGAGGCCCTGTCGTGCTGCGCGGCGGCTCGCGAACCAGCGCAGCAGCCATACCCACAGAAAGCGGATCGCATACAGCGAGAGCATCATCGCGCCCACGTTGAAGATCATGCGGCCGACCAGCGCGTCGCTCGTATGGTGCGCCTCGACGAGCGCGCGGCCGATGATGTGCGGCAGCTGCAGCCCGAGCATGATGAACACCATGCCGTTGAACACGAACTCGATCATCGCCCACGTGCTTTCCGCGCGCACGCGCGACGCGACCGTGCTTTTGCGCGAGAAGCTCGTGTAATTCATCATCATCCCGGCCGACACGGCCGCGAGCACGCCGGACAGATCGAAGTGCTCGGCGAACAGGTACGCGGCGAACGGCACGAGCAGCGTCATCACGATGCCGGGCGCCGGATCGCCTTCCTGCTCGGCATTGAGGAAGCGCGTCGACAGCGCGCTGAACAGCCAGGACACGGCCGCGCCCGTCGCGAGCCCGCCGGCCGCGACGACGACGAACGTCAACGACGCGTCGCGCAGCGAGAACACGCCGGTGAGCGCGGCGGCGATCGCGAACTTCAGCGCGACGAGGCCCGACGCGTCGTTCATCAGCGCCTCGCCTTCGAGGATGTGCATCAGTTGCGGCGGGATCCGGCCCTTTCCGGCGATGCCCGACAGCGCGACCGCATCGGTCGGCGAGAGCACGGCCGCGAGCGCGAACGCGATCGGCAGCGGCAACTCGGGAATCAGCCAATGCGCGAAGTAGCCGACCGCGAGTACCGTCATGAACACGAGGCCGAACGCGAGCATCAGGATCGCGCGCCGCTGCAGATACAGCTCGCGTTTCGGAATCCGCCAGCCGTCCGCGAACAGCAGCGGCGGGATGAACAGCAGCATGAAGATTTCAGGGTCGAACGTCACATGGAGGTTCAGTTGCGGCCACGCGAGCGCGGCGCCGAAGGCGATCTGCATCAACGGCAGCGGCAGCCGCAACGGCAACACGCGCGTGAGCGCGCCGGACAGCGCGACGGTGAGCAGCAGGATGAGGACGGTGAAGACGATTTCCATCGATACGGCAAAGGCAGGGAATGAAACGACCGTACGGAGTGTAGCGTGCTCGCGCGAGCGCTGCGCTCCGGTGCGCCGGTGCGGATGCACGCAAACGGTGCAACTGCGTTGCGCCGTGCTGGTGCAGCACCGCGTGCACCGTGCGGCGCGCGCGTGATCGACGCTTGCACGGAGCTTGCTTGATGCTTGCTCGCCGTCCGGCGCAGGCCGGATAAACCGAGGGTTCATCGACATGGGCCGATGCCGCGCGCCGTCCGGTTCGTCAGCCGCCGCGTTGCCGATGCAGACCGATTTCAGGAGGAACGCATGACGACCGAGCAACAGGAGCGACCGGTCGTCGCGTCGCCGTACCGTTTCGAGCGGGAAGTGAGTTCCGGCTTCGAGCGGTTCGCGACGCGGCACCGCGAGCTGACGCTCACCACCGTGTTCCAGCCGATCTTCAGCCTCGCGCATCAGCGGGCGGTCGGCTACGAAGCGCTTTTGCGCGCACACGACACGCTCGATCGCGCGGTGTCGCCGCTCGACGTGTTCGGCGATGCCGCGCGCCACGGCGAACTGCTGCAGCTCGACCGGCTCGCGCAGGCGCTGCATCTCGAGAATTTCGCGCTGCTCGGCGCGTCGCGCGAGTGGCTGTTTCTGAACGTGCACCCCGGCGTGCTCACCGATCCGTTCCAGGCGGCCGCGCTGCTCGCGAACCTGAAGCGGCTCGGGATTCCACCGCGCCGGATCGTGCTCGAAGTGCTCGAACAGCGCGCGGACGACGTCGAGCGGCTCGCCGACGCGGTGCGCGCATGCCGCGCGCAGGGCTTCCTGATCGCGCTCGACGATTTCGGCGCCGGGCACGCGAACGTCGAACGGATCTGGCAACTCGATCCCGACATCGTGAAGCTCGACCGGATCCTGCTGTCGCAGGCCGCGCATCGCACGGGGCCGACCGCGATCCTGCACGGGCTCGTCGCGCTGCTGCACGAAGCGGGCAAGCTCGTGCTCGTCGAAGGGATCGAAACGGAGCACGACGCGCAGGTCGCGCTCGCATGCGAAGCCGATTTCGTGCAGGGCTACTACTTCGGCCGGCCGGCGCCCGGCCTGCCCGACAGTGCGGCCGCGACGGGCTGCATCGGCGAGCTGACCGAGCGCTTTCGCGAGCAGGCCGATGCGCGCGAGCGGCGCGACGCGCAGCGGCTCGCGCCTTATCTGCGCGCGTTCGAGCGCGCAGCCGAACGCCTCGCGGCCGGCGAGCCGCTCGACGACGTGTGCTGGAACTTCCTCGCGCTCGACGACGCGGCGCGCTGCTTCCTGCTCGACGCGCGCGGCCGGCAGGCCGGCCGCAACATCGTGCTGCGCGCCGATCGCGCGCCGCGCGAGACGCGTTTTTCGCCGCTGTCCGAGGCGCAGGGTGCGAACTGGCTGCGGCGGCCGTATTTCCGCACGGCGATCGCGGAGCCGGGGCGCGTTCAGGTGACGCGGCCGTACCTGTCGATCAACGAGGCGCAGCCGTGCGTGACGCTGTCGATCGCGATCCGGATCGGCGATGCGCAGTGCGTGCTGTGCGGCGACATCGACTGGACCGAGGGCTGACGCGCAGGGTGGCGCACGGTACGCGGCTCGGCTAGGATGCGCGCATTGTCCCGACGAATCGCGCTGCCATGAACCGACCCGCTGCTGCTGCCGTGCTCCTCGAAGTGATCGCCACGACCGTCGCCGATGCGAAGGCCGCCGCGCGCGCCGGTGCCGACCGGCTCGAACTCGTGACCGCAATCGGCGAAGGCGGACTCACGCCCAGCATCGGGCTGATCGAAGCGGTCGTCGCCGCGGTGTCGATTCCGGTGAACGTGATCGTGCGTCCGCACAGCCGCGCGTTCGTCTACGACGCGGACGATCTGCGCGTGATCGAGCGCGACGTGCGCGCGGCCGTCGCGGCCGGTGCCAACGGCGTCGTGTTCGGTGCGCTCGACGCGCGCGGCGACGTCGATGTCGATGCGCTCGCGCGCGTGGCGGCGGCAGCGGACGGGCGCGATCTGACGTTCCACCGCGCGTTCGACGTCGCGCGCGATCGGAATGCGGCGTTCGATACGCTGCTGCGCGTGCCGGCCGTCACGTCGGTGCTGACCTCGGGCGGCCATCCGTCGGTGCTCGATGCGACGGCGACGATCGCGCGCATGGTGCGGCACGCCGCGGGCACGACCTGCACGGTACTGGCCGGATCGGGCCTGACCGTCGATGCGGTCGGAGAATTC